>MEOR01000105.1 GCA_001769295.1 Bacteroidetes bacterium GWF2_49_14
TCTGGTTTGATTGACCGGAATTCACTTTTCCACTGTTCCACAAGTCGCCTTTGTTCCGTGAGAGTTTTTCGGCTGAGGTTGCCACCACTATTTGCCAGGAGGTTTGTCCTTGCTCCTGATCCGCCGATTCGATCACCCAGCTCAGCCGGGGATGGAGGGCGTCGATGCCCTGCGGATCGATCCGGTATTCGCAGCGCAGACAGGTGACTGACAGGTTGAGGGGCTGATCCTGGCTGCAGGAGCTGATCAGGAGCAGCAGGTATAAAATGGCAAGGAGCGGCATCGGTCTGATCATCGGTCTGTTTTTCATGGGTTCGGAAGTTATTTCCCGGAAAATTGTTATTTTAATAGGCCTTAAGTTAAGAGATCGTTCACTCACCTCCAAACCCCCACACTCACACTCACACTCACACTCACACTCACCCTCACCCTCACCCTCCACACCCACACTCACACACAAACACACACCCACTTCACGCACACTCGCCTCCGGGACATTAGCTCAGTCGGTTCAGAGCGTCCCGACGAGTCGGGAAGGTCACTGGTTCGAATCCTGTATGTCCCACTTGTGAATGACCATGCTTTATCACCGGGTTTGTCTTCTGTTTCATCTGGTGAATTATCGTCCGAATCCAAACAGTCCCAATCAGAATCCTCATCAAACTCAGTAATTCACAGAACTTTTGCGTGAATTGTTTCACAGCATGTCTTAATTTAGCACTGAAAACGCGTTCAGTTATGAAAAGAAAGTGCATGTTGTTGCTGGTAAGCCTGATCTGGTATGCAGGTCTCTTTTGCCAGGTACCCCAGTCATTTAACTACCAGGCTATTGCCAGGAATCCGGATGGTACACCTATAGCCGGAACCGTGATTGGTGTACGAATCACCATTCTCGAAGGCGGACCGGAAGGATCATCGGTTTATATTGAAACACATCATCCGGAAACCAATGAATACGGATTGTTCAGCCTTCAGGTCGGAACGGGTACCGCCAACAAAAAGTTCACCGATATCGCCTGGGGAAACGGCATACAAAAATGGATACGTGTTTCTCTCGATCCGGGAAATGACGGGAGTTATACCGTGATGGGCAGTTCCCAACTGGTGAGCGTTCCGTATGCCCTGCATTCCCAGCAAGCCACGGTAGCCTATCCCAGGCTGCAAAAGCTGACGGACCAGGAACGGGACCAGATCTCCGCACCGGAGGAAGGATCCATGATACTCAACACAACCAGTAAGAAACTGAATGTCA
This sequence comes from Bacteroidetes bacterium GWF2_49_14, assembly GCA_001769295.1. Taxonomy (GTDB): domain Bacteria; phylum Bacteroidota; class Bacteroidia; order Bacteroidales; family UBA12481; genus UBA12481. Next base: position 1,253 of record MEOR01000105.1, read on the forward strand.
GGATGGATGGAAACTGGTATTCGGTTCCCCTCACCCTGATCGCTCCCGAATGGAGTTGCGGACGGCCCCTGACGGATGAGCGGGATGGCCAATCCTATGCTACTGTTCAGATCGGTTCTCTTTGCTGGCTGGCTCAGAATCTTAATGTGGGACAAAAGATCCCCCTCTCAACCCACCCGTCCAATAACGGGATCATTGAAAAGTATTATTATGACGACAGCGATGCTAACGGGGAGGTATACGGAGGACTATACACCTGGGATGAGATGATGGAGTACTCCCGGGAAAAGGGGAGCCGTGGAATCTGTCCGGCCGGATGGCATATTCCGACCGATGAGGAATGGAAAGCCATGGAAATGGCACTGGGCATGAGCGAGTCTGACGCTAATCGGAGCAATGTGTGGCGGGGAACCGATCAGGGAACGCAACTTGGACCGGTTGGAGGCTCTGGTTATCATGCACTGTATTCCGGCCGTTCGGTACCGGGATTCGGATACACGGCCCGGGGCTCTTTTGAATATGTCTGGTCCTCCAATGAGTCGGCCGACGCTGCCTGGAGAAGATGTCTGGATGAGTCGAGCCCTCAGGTGGGAAGGTTTAATACCTTTCCAAAAACGTATGGAATGTCGGTCAGATGTGTCAAATAAAATCAGGAGGGGATAAAATGAGACGTATTAATCAGATAATCAGGTATGCCTGGGTCATTTGTTCCATAGCCCTTTTAACTCAGTGCGACAAGCCGGATCCGGGTGGTGAAGGACAGGACGAACCTTTGGTTTTTACCCGGTTAACAGCTGCACGTGATACCATCTTCACCGAAGATACCACCCGTCTGAGCGCTGAAGCATCGGGATATAACATCACCTACTCCTGGTGGGTGGAAAAGGGAGATCTGATTGGTTCCGGGCCGGAGATCATTTTTGTGGCAACCCCCTGCACAGTGGGTAACAATCCCGTTACCTGCACCGTCACCGATGGTAACCAGCAATCCAAATCCCTGAAAGTTACCATAACCGTATTTTAACATGAGAAAGCTGATTTTTTTTGTTTTCCTCGCCCTGCCGTCCATCGCTTCGGCCCAGTGTTTTTCTTCGGCGGGGAACCCGGTGGGCGGCAGTAACAATATGGGCAATCTTGATAAAAGAACCCTGAGCCTGGTTGCCTTTTACCATAATTCCTATTCCGATCGTTTTTTTGAGGGCGACAAGCCCAGTTCCATCTCATTGATTGACAAGGCACGGTACAACTTTATGGGAGCCCTGATGGCGTATGGCTTCTCCGATCGGTTTACCCTTGAAGCTGAAGCAGGTTATTTTATTGATAAGACAAAATTCTATGCGATTCCTGAAGGGTATTCCCTTAAAGGATTTGGTTTGACGAACGCCCTGGTCAGCGGTAAATACCAGATTTATTACAATCCGGTAAAGAAGATTGAGTTTGCCGCCTCTGCCGGACTGAAATTCCCGTTTTCCCTGAAAAGCATGGAGGTCAATCATGTCCGCCTTCCTTTCGACATGCAACCATCCACCTCAACGATCGGGGGAGTGATTCAGGCCTATCTGATCAAGCAGCACTCTTTAACCGGAATGCGTTACTTCCTCTTCAGCCGCTTCGAGGCGAACGGTACCAACCGCGACGGATACCGGTTTGGTAACAGCCTGGTTAACTCGGTTTTCGTTTCAAAACACCTGATCCGCACAAGCATGTGGCCTATCAGCGGCACAGTCATCCTTCAGGTACGCAATGAAATCAGGGGTCAAACCTTTATCCGGGAAATTCCGGAACCTGCATCCGGATCTTTTAAACTGTTCCTTTCACCGCAGATTAACCTGGCCATAAGGGAAAAATTTAATGTTTCATTCATGGTTGATTTGCCGGTCTATCAATATTACCGAAATGCCCAAATCGCCGATAAAATAAGCTTTTCGATTGTACTGAACAAAGCACTGGAGCTCTAGCAGGAGCAGGGATTCAACGGTTGTGGATCACCAGCACCCGCGTTTGCAGATAAGCCGTGCCGCGGGAACCGGTAATCCGGATAAAATAGAGTCCATCCGGCAGCCGGCTGACATCCAGGGTAATATTGTCTGATGAACTGTGCAATTCCAGCCTTTGCCTGCCACAAATGTCCATCAGTTCAATCCGTAACGGGTCCTCATCCGGGGAGCCCGCCGGTTTTATCTGAATCCTGTCGCTGGCCGGATTGGGATATATCCTGAATTCCTTTTCAGAATTCCCGCTCACTATCCCTGTATTAAGGATCGGAATGAATTGTTGAAATCCCTGGTTGAGTAAAATTTCATCTGTCTGATAAGTGGCAACTACGCATTCCCCCAGTGTCCAGGAGAGAGTACCCGTCTCTGTTTTAAAGAAGGAACCGGCTGAACTGGTTACGGATTGACCCGATGAAAGCATCGGAATCATTGAACCCAGGAGGATGCCAATGAAACGAATACGGGCCTTCATGAATGATTTGTTTTACCAAAAGTAGGGAATATTATCCGACCGGAAGTAATAGTTCAGGGTAGGGGAATAGGCGTGCCAAAGTAATTTGTACACCTAATCGAAAACCCTGTTTTCCGGGTTTGAATTCTGGTTTCACTCATCCCTCACACACCGCACACTGAACCCGTAACTCCCTATCAGCCCGAGGGTCTGATGGATATCGTCAATCAGAAGAAACGGATAGGCTTTGTTCAGTGCGCTGTGCAGGGCGAAACTACCCCCGGGGCCGGTAGCGGTCCACCAGCCGCAGCTGCTGCCCATTCCGTTATATTCGTTCCAGCCATGGGTGGGATCGCGGTAGCCAGCCGGCAGGGCGGAAAAACCGGTGCTGTTATTGCTGAGAATATCATTTCCCGGTGCGCCGGATGTGGTGTCTGACTCCCAACTGACGGCTGAGGCCACTGATTTGGCCAGTTTATTTTCAACTGTTGATTCGTCAAAATTATACCCCGATGTAATCAGGTACTGTTCAAGTTCTTTCCACTCTTCAACGGTGGGAACATGCCAGCCGGAAGGACACAGTTTCCCGGTAGTAACCGCACTCCAGTTGTATAGGGCGCCGTATGGATTTTTGTAAGCTCCGGCCTTGTTATCATACCAGCAATAGGAGCCGCTCTGCCCCGACCATTCTGATGACTTCCCGCCGTTGAGTATTGAGGTTCCATCGGAATAGGTGGTGGTTTTCAGGTTTTCAGCCATCCATACCTGTTCACCAATCGAAACAGTTTTGTAGACATTCTTATCGATATCGACCACTGTACCGTATTGTATATCAGGGTTAAACGGAACAATCTCTTTCTGGCAGGACGGATGGATGAGTATGGCCAGGGTTAAAGAGCTAATCAGGGTTAATCGTTTCATCGCAAAGGGTTATTCATTCTTGATGCAGCGAGCCGACAGGCCGATATCATGACCGGCCGAGCCCCGGCTGATGCCAACGGACTCATAGCTCAGTACCCGGGAAATATTGCCGGAGGATCCGCTTGCCGAGGAGGTTCTGAACGTGGCAAACATGCCGGCGCCGCCAAACTCGCCGGTTCGGTTTCTGCTGCCACCCGGAAGAACGTCCAATCCACTGTAATTATTTCCGTTACCTTCTTCTAACCAGTCCGATGTGGATTTCAGCTTTTCTCCCACCGCACCGGAAATTTGGAAATCAGAGTTATCCGGCGTGGAAGGATCCATGCCCAGGGCGGCTTCCAGCTCTTTCCACTCTTCGTCCGAAGGTAAATGCCAGCCTGCGGGACAGGCGGTCTGAACGGCCTTCCAATTATATAAAACACCGTACTGCTTATAAATTTCCGATGAAACGGCAGCCTCAACGCTGTTTCCCTCATAGCCCGATACCCAGTAATAGGATTCCTGGTAACCGCTTTCAGAAGGGGGGAAAACCGCAGGGAGATACGCCAGATTCTGGGCCATCCAGGTTTGGTTACCCACACTGACCCATTTATAAACAAGGCTGTCGCGGGAATCGGTGAAGGTGCCGCTGTCGGTGAAAAGCTCCTTATTGCACCCGATCAGGATCAGGAGGGAGCAAAAAAATACTATTCTCATGTTGGCGGGTTTGATGGATGGAACATGTAAGGCATATGTACCGCTAAGGTACAACAGAATATCGGTTAGGAACCATCCGGTTTTACCCTGCCTTTGCCCGCCATCAGCAATTTTTATACTTATCGTTAAGCCCGATCCCCTGGAGGATCATCGGGATAATTTTTACCAGACGTTTTTCGCGGGTCTCAGGTTGTTTTGCCTCGGCAATGTATTCGGCATACTCTTTTCTGCGCCCAGGGGTAATAGCTCTAAAGGCAGCGGCCAGCAGCTGGTCGGCATCCAGTTTCGATTGCAGTTCCTCAGGCAGGGTCAACAGAGCATTTATATCGGGCTTGATTTTTAAACCAGCCTTTTCCACCTCGATAGCCTCATGGATGTATTCCGATATGATCTTTTCGATTGCCTTGAGTTCTTCCATGGTTTTTAGCCTGATCTGCCGCAGGGATTTGGTTTTTTCTCCGGCGCTGATCAACAGCTTATACGGGTCCGACAGGAAAACCCCGTTATTGAACCACAGGGCAAAATGCTGTTTAAAGCCATGAATACCGATGATATTGCTGCCCAGGAAAGTGTACATCGGTGTACCCCATTTGAGTTCCTCCTGAAGATCGCAGCTCAGGATGATTTTACGTATTTTCTCGAGCTCTGGCTTCCAGGCCTCGAGGGATTCAAAGTAGATGTCAGCGTTTGGCATGATTACGGTTTTGAATTAGTTTTTCCCTGTTACGAAATTCATCAGGGATGAGCCGAGGATTTCTGTCCAGCCCGCTGCAAAGTTTTCAGGCTGGAACGCCTCGCCACCATCGAGAATATTCTCAATTCCGTCATGGGTGAGGGTTACGGTGGATCCACCCTCCGATGGGTCGATTTCCCAGGTTACCATGGTTACTCCCTTGCTGAAACCGGGGTAGGTCCAGGTGTGCTGAAATAACTTTCTGGGGACGACCTTTGTGATCTTGCACTGATGATGGAACTTGTTTTCGCCGCCGGGCTCAAAAAAATTAAACACGGCTCCTTCCCGGAGTTCGAAATCGGGTATATCGAAGTACCACTCCTTCATTTTGACGCGGGAAGTAATGGCATCCCAGATCTCTTCCGGGGTTGCCGTGAACTCTTTCTGAACGGTAAAGGGCCTGTTTTCCATATCGTTATTATTCCAGTATTGCAAATAAAACAACCGGATAACTGATTAGTTTACCGTGTGATGACCAGGCGGCCGGTTTTTTGTTCTGCTCCGACCGACAGCCTGAAAAAATAGGTTCCGGCAGGAAGATTTTCCTGATTGAACGACAGTTCATAATTGCCGGGATTCTTGTATTCGCTGACCAGGGTTTTAACCTTTAATCCCAATGAATTATAGAGGTCGATGCGGGTGTGGCCGGCCCGGTCCGACTGCCATTTCAGTGTGGTGGCCGAGCGGAAGGGGTTGGGATAGCCCGGGAGGAGGCAGAGTCCGGAAAGGTGTTCCGGATTCGTTATTCCTGAACCGGATCCGGTTATCAGGTTGATGTACCGGGGTTTCCTCATTTCCTCCTGATATTTCGCGGTAACATAAGGGCTGTTTTCGATCCGCGCGTCGCCCCATCCCGGATAGGCGCCTATGGGCCAGTTGGCATTGATGTAGCTGAAGCCCTTGATTTCCGGATGCACCGCAATGAACTCCCAGAATTTGGCAAACCAGGTGTTCCAGTCATTGATACCATCCTGCGGATCGCTGCTGATATTGATTCCCTTTGCGGAAGTTTCACTCATAAACACCGGTTTTTTCTTTGCCCGGGCCATGGCCAGAAACCGTTCCGACTTTCCCTTTTTGGTGATACCCCTGCGGTCGCTGTCCGGCAGGGCCTGGTCAAAATGTTCAGAATTGAAAACATCGAGACCAAACCAATCCACATAGTCATCCCCCGGGTACCATCTCGGACCCCGCTGGTCGACCGAATCGAAATCATTCGCCGCATCGGGCTCGTAGCACCAGTTGAAGGCAATGGAATCCCGAAGGCCTGCGGCGTCATATTTGTCAACAATCTTGCGGAACATCGTAACATAGTAATAGGGATGATAGCCACCGCCGTTCCAGCCGGGACCCGCCCCGTTAAATTCCCCGCCGATCCTGAGAAACGATTTTCCCCCGTACGCTTTTGTCAGGGAGATGATGCTGTCGAGGATCCAGTCGTACGTGTCTGTAACTGCGATGATACTGTCGGTTGATCCCCGGGTATCCATGAAGAACAGGCTGATTTCGGGAATAAAGCCGACTGAATCCGCTGTGTGGAAGAAGGTTTTAAGGCCCCGGAAACCATTATCCGGACCCCGTTCACCGGGCACAGAGAAGAACAAACCCCTTACCGCCGGCTGAATGGCGGGATCATTCAGGGCCCCCAGATATCCGGCCAGCGGATCGGCCGTTGAGGCGTAAGTCATGGTGCAGGCCCCGTGATACACCTGCCCGTCCGGAGGTTCCAGCAGAGCAAGGGTATCAGGAAAGGGGTTCCGCTCATTCCGGAAACTGCTGGCGGTAAGGACAAGCGTACAGGCGGCAATAACTCTTATCAGGCTATGCATCGGTCTAATTTTCATGAAAGGTACAGTTAATCCGGTATACCATCAATTCAGAGGGCAATGCCAGTCAGCAAAGAATGAAACTTAACTGTCGGCCTTCACTATTTTCTTTGTAACTTTCGTCGACAAAAATCCAATATCCGAAAAAACTCAAAATGGAAACAACCATGACGAATCAGGAAAAGCAGGAATGCTGCGAGCCAAAAGGCAAAAACGCACATGTTAACACCGGTGCATCCGGCGCCGTTTACGGGCTGGGATTGATCGGTGCAGCCATCTATTTTATCGGTACTGCAGGGTCCTTCTGGGCCGGGGTACTCGGCTTCCTCAAGGCAATCATCTGGCCGGTTTTCCTGGTGCTGAAAGCCTTTCAGTCGCTCGGGTGAATTTCTACACCATTAACTGCTCAAAGTTTCTGGCCGACCTGTGCCAACTGGAAATGCGGGTTCTCTTTGCCTGGTCCGGGGAGGAGAAGCATTTCTTTTCCAACCGGTCAATCGATCCCTCCCGAAGCCCGTTTATCAAGGAGCGGCTGTCGGTTATTTTCGAGGGCGAAACGCTGGATTCCCTTATCGGGCAGGTGACGGACAGCCGGTTTTCGGCCGACCGTTTCAAGGTTATTTACCTTAAAATCGAGGGCTGGGAGGACGATTACCAGGAAAGGCTGCGCGGCGTTCGGGACCTGGGGACGGCCATTGAGGGGAGTGCGGATGTCAGGAATCCCCTGGTAACTTTCGGGGTCACCTGCGTGAACGGAAAATGGATTTTCGGCGCATACCAAAAGAATGATTACCAATGGCACCGTCACGATAAGAAGCCTCATACCTATTCCAGTTCATTAAGTTTCAGGGTAGCCCGCGCACTGGTAAATATCGGAATAGGGCCCGATACCACGCGGACCCTGATCGATCCCTGCTGCGGAGTGGGAACGGTAGTCATTGAGGCGCTCTCGATGGGCATCGATGCAAAAGGTTATGAAATTAATGCGCCGGTTGCCGGAAGCGCCAGGCAGAACGTCGTCTTTTTCGGTCATCCCGATGTGATCACGGAAGGGGACATGCATGCAAGTGAGGAACACTTTGATGTTGCGATCATTGATATCCCGTACGGACTTTATCAGGCTATAACAGCCGGACAGCAGCTCGAAATCATCAAAACCGCCCGCCGGATCTGCCGCCGGCTGATATTGGTAACCCTTGAAAACATGGATGCGATGATCCGGGAAGCCGGATTTGAAATAGTCGACAAGGCACGGGTTTCAAAGGGACATATGGTTCGCCGGGTGAACGTTTGTGAATAGCAATCAATCTAAATTCCTATCTTTAAGTAGCGGCTGAAACAACGAAAACAACAGGTATGAAGAGGGTTGGTTTACTAATAGTTTTCCTTATCCTGACAACCATAATTGCCGAAGCTCAGATTGTAGACAGAAGAATCTATGAAGGGAATGAGCCGTTTGCATTTGTAAATGGAAGTAAGCCGGGCATGCCTGTATGGGATAGCAACATAAAGGCATTCGTACCCCAGGCAAATGATACAAGGAGCATCCTGGTCCTTGACCAGACATTCTCCGTTCCACCCGGCCAGGAGTATTTAATCGAGAACAAAATTGTATATATACGTCCCACGGCACGGGCAGATATAATCATTGACGGCACCCTGAAAATACGCAACTCCTTTTTAAGCTGGCAGCAAACTGAACATCAGCAAACCAACCTGCGGGTAAGACGAGATGGCGTGTTGGACATTAAAGATTCATATGCCTTTCGGGCGAATCAATATTGGTTAAACTGGGATTATGAAAACGGATCAACATTGATCTTTGACAATTTTGTAGGAAATGCCTGGACTGCAATGGATGGGTCGGTGAATTATACATCAAAAAATTTCTCAACCGTCAGACTGACCCTTTTAAGTCATGTATTTAACAGCAATGTTACTATTACAGATGCCCATCACCTGTGGCTGGAACTTTATCCTCCGGAAAACAGTGTCTTTGATATTTCTTTTCCCGAAAAACGAAAATGGATTGACTGGACCTTAAATGGTATCTGGAATAACACCACTATCAATGCTACAACAAGCTATATATATGAACGTGATCTTGGAATAACAAATGGCATCAAAGCCACCGTAAGGGATACACCCGATGGTTTCGGGCTGGGCTGGGCCTTTTATCATTACGGCGGCCCTCTTGATTTTATAACTTGTGAACTCAGCGGCCTGGGTGATCCTGTAAAGACGACCCATAAATTTTATGCCGATACAACCTGGCAAGTAGCGGCAAACAATTCGTCGTTACACCTGATTAACTCTACATTATTTAAATCCTGGCCTGTAACCTGGGGACAGGTTCATCTGATCGTCAGGAACTCAAATTTAGCTGATCCCCGAATTTTTTCAGGATCAGGGACTTATGAAATATATAACTCAACGATAGACCACTTTGCCGCATATGCAGGGACAAAAGCATATCTTGAAAATTGCAGGATAAGCACGGATATTGAAATTAAGGATAATAATACGGTTGTTTACGGGTATAACGTAACAAAAAAAGATAGCAATGATTTCTCGATCATGGAAGTAAATGGTGGTCGTTATCAAGTGTTAAGCACACCCGGTATCCCCTGGCCCTATTTATATTTATCGACAAATATTCTGACGGTTGAAGCGGCTGCGAACAGTACAGCGACTTGTGCTATAAAATCCAATACAAGTTGGTCAGCAGCCAGCGACCAATCCTGGCTAACCTTAAATTGTGGAACGGGGATAAATGATACAACCCTGACATTGACTGCAGCTGCGAATCCCACTGTTTTCAAAAGATCAGCAATCGTTACAATCACGGTAACCGATGTATCTTTTCAAAGACTGATGGTAACCCAGGAGGCCGGTGTATCCGGAATGAATGAAACAACCTTTGATTTGATTTCAATATTTCCCAATCCGGTTACCTTTGACCTGACAGTAGAAAACCTCAACGAAAATGCTGTTATATCAATTTATGATAGTAACGGCAGATTATTGATCCATAAAATTGCTGAAGCTTCCATTCAAAAACTTGATTTAAGTCACCTGACACCTGGCGTTTATACAATTAATGTTGCAGACACAAAAGGTATCAGGATAAATAGATTCCTAAAACAATAAAATGAATCCGGATACCCGTCCCTTTGTTCACATGGTTTTCTTCTGGCTGCATGAGCCGGATAATCAAGAACATCGCGCAACTTTTGAAGCCTCAATCAAACGCTTCCTGACCGATTCAGCATATGCCGGCGCCTGGCATGTGGGCACACCCGCCGGCTCCGACCGGCCCGTGGTCGACAGCTCGTATTCTTATTGCCTGATGGTCACCTTCGTTTCACGCGAAATGCATGATCAGTACCAGACAGAGCCCCCTCACCTCCGTTTTATTTCCGAGTGCAGCAAGCTGTGGGAGCGGGTGCAGGTGTATGATTCTGTGGCTCGTGAATAGTAGGGGCGGACCCGTGGTCCGCCCATCCCATGACCCCTGACGCAGAGCTATCTACCACGTTAGCGTAAAATAATGGCCGGTATTTTTTCCTGGTCAACGAACGCATTGAATTCCGCAACCTTTTTATCCATGATTTCCCGCACCTCTTTTACGGCCCGGTCAATCTTTGCGGCCAGATCTTCGTAAACCACCCAGGCATTCGCCGTGGGTTTGCTTTCGGCAGAGGCCACATTCGATCCCAGTCCGGCCATCTTATCGTTGAGCATCACGGGAAAAGCAAGCACATCCTGGGGCGCTTTGGCTTGCTTGTTCATCAGGGTGGATTCCAGCCGATCGAGGTCCTTCATCATGCTGCGGGTAAGCTCTTTCATTTTACCGCTGATAACCGTATCCTTGACCGATGAGATGTAGGAAGTAACCTGATTTCGCACCTTGCGGATGTCGTTCACGGCGGCATGGGCCTCGGAAACCTTGCCGTTGATTTTCTGAATCAGGTCGAACTGCTCTTTCAGGTCGGCGTCACTTACGGCAACCCTTGGGTCTTTCAGGATTTCAAAGGATTTTTCCGATATGACCTCCGTACCAATCAGCAGCCGAACTTTATACGTGCCGGGGACCACCTTGGCTCCGATGCCCGATCCGGCCCACATCACGTTGGTTCCTTCGATCGGGGTGGCATTCGGATAGCGCATGTTCCACAAAAAGGTGTTCATGCCGGCTTTTGCAGCGAGCATTCCTGGTTTTTCGGCTTTTTTATCGGGATAAAAATCTTTAGAAACAGGCAGGGGTTCGCCTTTGGCGTTTTTGATCGATGAGTAAGTTATGATGGATTCGCCCCGCTGGGTTAAAAATTCAAGCTTGACCTCTGCACCGGGCTGGTCTTTGAAATAGTACCTCACGATGACGCCGTTCGGCGCATTGGTTCCCGCATCAGCCAGCCCAGTGGCCTGTGCGCCCTGCATCCGGTAGGCATGCCGTGGTTTATACAGATGTGTGGCTGACTTAACGGCCCCATCCCTGATCTCATACAGCGGGGTGATATCGTCAAGGATCCAGAATGATCGGCCATGGGTGGCCACCACCAGATCCATTTCGCGTTTCTGAACCTGAAGGTCGCGGATAGGGCTGACCGTGAGGTTGAGGTTCAGGCTCTGCCAGGAGCCGCCATCATTATAAGAGACGTAAATGCCCCGCTCGGTGCCGGCATAAAGCAAACCGGGCTTGTTCGGATCTTCACGTACCACGCGGCAATATTCATCGGCGGGAATCCCCCGGGTTATTTTTGTCCAGGTTTTTCCGTAATCCGATGTTTTGAACAGGTAGGGAGTACGATCTCCGAACATGTATTTGTTGGCTGCCAGGTAGAGTTTCCCTTTGGCATGATCCGAAGGGTGTACCAGGCTGATCATCGAAAACTCAGGCAGCTGGCCGGACGGGATGGATACGTTGGTCCAGTTTTTTCCGTTATCGGTGGAAACATGCACCAGGCCGTCATCGGAGCCTGCCCATAATACCCCCGCCTCAACCGGTGATTCGGCGAAAGTGAAAATGGTGGCATACACTTCCGCTCCGGTCATATCGAGGGTGATCGGTCCCCCGGTTTTTCCAGTGGTTTTCGGATCATTGCGTGTAAGATCGGGACTGATGATCTCCCAGGAGTGGCCTTCGTCGCGGGTAACATGAACATGCTGGGAGGTCACGTACATTTTTGAGGCATCATGCGGCGAGAAAACGATCGGATAGGTCCACTGAAACCGGTATTTCTTGGCTGCGGCCGGAGATCCGATGTTGGACTCCGGATAGGGGGAAATGTCCCTGACCTGTCCGGTTTTCTTGTCATATCGGGTTAAGGACCCGTCATATTCTCCACCATACGTAATATCGGAATTCCCGGGATCGGCTTGGATATATCCCGCTTCACCTCCGGCAACCGAAAACCAGGAATCGTTCCCGATACTGTAACCGCTTGTCCTTGAGGCAATCCGGATGGAAGAATTATCCTGCTGCGCACCGTACACATTATATGGGAAATCATTGTCGAGAGAGACATGGTAAAACTGGGCCGTAGGTATATCGAGCTCGGTAAAGAAGGCTCCTCCGTTGTAGGTAACCTCTGCGCCGCCGTCGTCGCCGATGATAAAGTTTTCAGGGTTCAGGGGATTGATCCAGATATCATGTACATCGCCATGGCGCACCGGAATGCGGCTGAAAGTTTTGCCGCCATCGGAGGATTTCCAGGCATTGACATTCAGAACGAAAACCCCGTTTTCATTTTTCGGATCGGCCGCCACATGATTGTAATACCAGGGTCGCTGCCAGAGATTCTTGTCTTCATTGATCAGGGTCCAGTGGTCGCCGCCGTCATCGGAGCGGAACAGTCCGCCTTTAGCATTTTCGACAATGGCGTAAACCCGCTGCGAATTAGCCGGCGATACGGCAATGCCGATTTTGCCCAGCAACCCCACCGGCATGCCCGGCATATCATTGAGGCACACCCAGCTTTCCCCGCCGTCGACCGATTTGTACATTCCCGAGCCGGGACCGCCGGAGCTCATATTGTATCCATTCCGGTAAGCTTGCCAAAGGGAGGCGTAAACAACCCGGGGGTTGTTGGGATCGAGCCGCACCACCGCTGCACCGGTGCTGTCATCTTTAAAAAGTACCCGCTTCCAGTTTTTACCGCCGTCGAGGCTCCGGTATACTCCGCGTTCCGGATTCGGATGGAACGGATTACCCAGGGCCGAAAGATAAACGATCTCAGGGTTGGTTGGATGAACCTCGATATTTGCGATGGCATCGACTTTTTCACAACCTGTTTTCAGCCAGCTCTTCCCCGCATCGGTTGATTTGTACATTCCGTCGCCGAAAGAAATATTTGAACGGATATCGGCCTCACCCATACCCACATACACCACGTTCGGGTCAGAGGGAGCCACGGCAATCGCACCCACCGAGCTGGATTTGAACGTGCTGTCGGAAACCGCCAGCCAGGTGTTCCCCCCGTCGGCCGATTTCCAGACACCACCGCCCGTGGCCCCGAAATAGTAGACGAGTGGGTCGCTGGCCACGCCGGCAACCGCCAGCGACCGGCCGCCCCTGAAGGGTCCTATATTCCGCCAGACAAGCCCGTTGAACAGACTGTCGGAAACAATGGTTTTACTGATATCCGGTTGTGCCGCTGCAACCTTCCGGTTTTTTTGTGCTGATGCCGCAGGAACAATTACTGCCGTAGCGAAACAGACCAGGAACATCTGCCGGAACAGTTTAGGGGATGATTTTGTTTTCATAGCTGAACAGGGATTAGGTTTATCATTCTGAACAATCCAGTTGCAAACATGTTTATTATTATGCATTCTGCATCATGCATCACGCGTTACGGGTCACGAGTCACGGGTCCCGAAAATTATAGGTACCTTTGATTTATATAAAAAACGAAAAATCATGAAAAACAGTGGAAAACTGATCCTTGCAGCGGCGCTGATGATTTTCATCACCATGGCTGCAGGTGCTCAGAATCAAACAGATACAACATCGGTTCAACATAAGGTTATCAAACAGAACGGCATTGCCTTTGTTGGCAAGATCCTGTCGCAGGATGCACGCGAGATTCTGATGGAGACAAATGATATCGGACTTGTTTATATTCCCAAGCATGAGGTAAAGGAGATCATTCAAATCCAGCAGGGTGAAAAGCCGATCACCGGCGGCCTCTTTGCCACGCGTTATTTCCTCACCACCAACGGGTTCTCCATCAAGAAGGGCGATAATTATGTTCAGTGGAACCTGTTCGGGCCCGATTTTCAGTTCGGCGTGGTGGACAATTTCAGCATGGGGATCATGACTTCATGGGTGGGGATGCCGGTTATCGGAACAACCAAATACAGCCATCAGATTGCTGACGGGATTTATGGCGGCATTGGTTTTCTGGGAGGTACGGGATCCTGGGCATATCCGGAATACGGGCTGCTGCTGCCTTATGGATTCCTGACGCTGGGCAACCGGATGAATAATATAAATGTCTCGGCCGGTTACGGAGCCCTGTTTATGGAAAGAAGTGAAATGATCTATACCATTCAGAATACACCCACGGAATGGTCCACCAACAGTTATACCATGACCGACAATACCCACAATGACTCTGAGGGACGGATGCTCATGTCGGTAGCCGGGATGTTCCGGATCAACAGCAAATTCAGCTTTGTCTTTGATTCCTTTATCATGTTACCGGGGAAAGAGGAAACCTATAAGATCCTGAAGGAAGACTACAGTGATATTTCCAAAAAGGTAACCTATTCGCTGGCAACCGAAACCCGGAACAATAAGCCTCTGATCGTGCTGGCACCGGGACTCCGTTTCCAGGCCACCGAAAACAGCTCGTTCCAGTTTGGATTTACCGGTCTTCATCTTGACGGAGAGTTCGTGCCGGTTCCGATCCCGATGGTTCAGTGGTTCCGGAGGATCTGAACAAACCACCCGTCAGTTTTGTCATATGTCTTGCCTGCATGTAATGAACGTGCGGGCATGTCATGAACTTTGCTCACATGAAATTCCACCGAATCATCCTGACGGGCCTGATGCTGGCCTTCTGTTTTTCTCCCTCCGATGCAGCCCGGCTTAGAAACGTGCCGCAGCAGTGTGTTCAGCCCGATGGAACCATTCTCAACTGCCTGGCTTCCGGGGATGAACATTACAACTGGCTGCACGATGCCAGAAATTTCACGATTATGCAGGATCCCGAAACGGGGTTCTATGTGTATGCGGAGAAAAAGGGAGGGGTTTTGGTCCCGACCCGCATGGTTGCAGGAATATCGGACCCTTCGCTTGCCGGTTTGCAGCCCGGCCTGAACCTGGATCCGGAAGAAATAAGGCGGGTGGGACAGGACCGTTTCCGGACGCCGGAGCTTAAGGGTACATCCGGATATAACACTACCGGAACCCTCAACAACATTGTCATTTTCATTCGTTTTTCCGATCAGAATGAGTATACCACCAACTCATCGGTTTACAATTCTGATTTCAATGCAACCGGCAGCGTCTCCATGATCCAGTACTTCCATGAGGTATCCAAATCCCAACTGACGATCAATACGCAGATGTTTCCCGGAGCCGGTGGGGGCACGGTGGTTTCCTATCAGGATTCGCATCCGAGGAACTACTTCCGCACGTACAATGTCACCACCAACCCGATCGGTTACCAGAATGACACGGAAAGCATGAATCGGGAGATGACGCTCCTGAAGGCTGCAACTGAAGCGGTAAAAGCGGAGGTTGAGGCTGCCGCAGTGGACTATGACAATGACAATGACGGGTATGTGGATAACATCTGTTTTATCGTCCAGGGAGGAACTGAGGGTTGGAGCGATCTGCTCTGGCCGCACATGTGGGCGCTGTATCCTTCGCAATATGAGGTAAGAATCTCCGGATTAAGGGTTTACGCGTATAACTTTCAACTCTCCCAGTCCTTCGGAGTTAGCGTATTGTGCCATGAAATGTCGCACACCCTGGGGTTTCCGGATCTCTACCGGTACACCGACACCGATTTCGATCCGGTGGGTCCCTGGGATATCATGGCTAACAATACCAGCCCCCCTCAGCACCAAAGTGTCTATACCAAAGAAAAATATGGCCGGTGGTTTACCGGCATTCCGCAAATCACCACCAACGGGACCTATACTCTTGACCCCCTATCCACAGATGCCTTTGCCGGTTACCGGATCTCCTCCCCCAACAGCACCTCGGAGTATTTTGTGCTTGAATACCGAAAAAGTACGGGCATGTTTGAATCCGGGCTGGTGGGATCCGGGCTCGTCATCTATCGGGTTAATTCGTCGATTGAGGGCAATAGTAACGGACCTCCCGACGAGGTCTATGTGTATCGGACCAACGGCACGCCTACCAATAACGGATCCGTGGGAGCGGGCACTTTTTCGTTGGAATCGGGAAAAACCACTTTCAGTGCAGCCAGCAATCCGTCCTGTTTTCTGAGCGACGGCTCTGCCGGTGGAATCGAAATAACCAATATCGGGTCGGCTGGACCCACCATTTCCTTTACGGTAAATTTCGGGACCACCCCTCCCGCCCTGAATATTTCTCCTGATTTTCAGAACCTGGGCTTTCCCGGAGGTGAAACCGCATTCAATGTTACCAACACCGGCGGCAGTGCCATGGCCTGGACAACTGAGGTGACCACCGGCGCCGCCTGGCTGCACATCATATCCGGCAGCAGCGGAACCAATTCGGGAACGATTCTTTTAACGGCCGATGCCAACCCCGATAATGCCATCCGCACCGGCGTCATCACCGTTACCGCCGCGGGTGCCACGGGCAGTCCGAAGACGGTTAATGTGGTGCAGGCGGCAAATTCTCCGGTGCTTGTGGTTAGCCCTGCCAGTCAGGATGCCGACTTTTCAGGAGGCAGCTCTTCATTCGCAGTATCCAATAGCGGCGGAGGTACAATGGCCTGGACGGCTTCCGTCACTACCGGTGCCACCTGGCTCCATGTCACATCGGGCAGCAGCGGGAGCAATTCCGGAACGATCCTTTTAACGGCCGATGCCAACCCCGATAATGCCATCCGTACCGGGGTCATCACCGTGACCGCAGCAGGCGCCACGGGCAGTCCAAAAACTGCAACCGTTGTGCAGGCTGCGAATTCTCCGGTTCTTATGGTTAGTCCTGATAATCAAAACGTTGATTTTCCGGGCAGCACTACATCCTTTACGGTTTCCAATACCGGCGGTGGAGCCATGGGTTGGACCGCTACCGTCACTGTCGGAGCTGCCTGGCTCCACATCACATCAGGCAGCAGCGGGAGCAATTCAGGGACCATCCAGGCAACGGCTGATGCGAACCCCGACAATGCCATCCGCACAGGCGTCATTACCGTGACTGCAGCGGGTGCATCGGGCAGCCCCAGAACAGTAAACGTAGTGCAGGCCGCCAACTTGCCGGTCCTCATGGTGAATCCCGGTAATCAGAACATCGATGCTGAAGGTGGAATCGCTGTGTTGACAGTTTCGAACAGTGGCGGCGGCACGATGTCCTGGACGGCTGCAGTTACAACCGGCGCTTCATGGATAAGGATCACTGCGGGCAGCAACGGAAGCAATTCCGGAACGATCCTTTTAACGGCGGATGCCAATCCCGATAATGGCATACGCACCGCGGTGATAACCGTTACAGCAACGGGCGCCATGGGCAGCCCAAGAACTGCAACCGTTGTGCAGGCGGCGAATTCTCCGGTTCTTGTGGTTAGCCCGGCCAGTCAGGATGCAGACTTTTCAGGAGGCAGCTCTTCATTCGCAGTATCCAACAGCGGCGGAGGCACAATGGCCTGGACGGCTTCCGTCACTACCGGTGCCACCTGGCTCCATATCACATCAGGCAGCAGCGGGAGCAATTCCGGAACGATCCTTTTAACGGCGGATGCCAACCCTGACAATGCCATTCGCACCGGTGTCATCACCGTTACAGCCATGGGCGCCACGGGCAGTCCGAAGACGGTTAATGTGGTGCAGGCGGCGAATTCACCCGTCCTTTTTGTCAGCCCCGATCAACAGAGCATAGGGCTGGCCGGCGGAACGGCCCAGTACTCGGTAATGAATACGGGCGGGGGTTCCCTGAACTGGACCGCATCGGTTACCACCGGCGCTGCCTGGCTCCGTATCACCTCAGGCAGCAGCGGCAGCAATTCCGGAACCATTACGGTGAGCGCCGATCCGAACCAGGATAATGCAATCCGCACGGGGGTTGTCACCGTAACGGCGATTGGAGCCACGGGTAGTCCCCAAACCGTTACACTGGTGCAGGCAAATAATCCTCCAGTTCTGGTGGTAACCCCTGACAACCGGACGGTCGTTTTTACCGGCGGCCCGGCCGCATTTGAAGTTTCCAACACCGGCGGAGGCAGCATGGTATGGACTGCCGAGGTTACCACCGGTCACTCCTGGCTCCGGATCACTTCGGGATCATCAGGCATCAATGCCGGCACTGTAAATGTTACTGCCGAAGCAAATCCGGATCATGTACCCCGCACGGGAGAAATCACCGTGACAGCCGGAGGCGCCCCGGGCAGCAGCCGCAGGGTGAGCATTCTGCAGGAAGCCAGACCCGTTGAAAGGCCCGACCTGGTTATCCGGAGTATAACCGCCATTATTCCTGCCGTTACCTGGCCCGAGAATATCAGGATTTCGATTACGGTGGGCAATATCGGCGTAGGGGCTTCAACTCAAACCGAAATACACTTTTACCTGTCGGAAACCCCAACCCTCGAAATGCCCCTTACAGACCTGGGGCACTCGGATTGTGACCCCATAAGCAGCGGCATGGAAGTAAGCAAAGAGGTACAGATTCCCTTCAGCGAGGCACTGGTCCCC
Source organism: Bacteroidetes bacterium GWF2_49_14 (assembly GCA_001769295.1). Lineage (GTDB taxonomy): Bacteria > Bacteroidota > Bacteroidia > Bacteroidales > UBA12481 > UBA12481. The sequence continues at coordinate 19,727 of MEOR01000105.1, forward strand.
GGTACCTATTACCTGGTAGCCCTGGTGGATGCGCCAGGCCTGAACAGTGAACCGGATGAATCGAACAACACGGGATCCTGCAGGATCAGTGTTCTCAACGGGATACCTTCGGATTCGGCACACGGGAGTTTTTCCGTTTATCCCGTTCCGGCCAGCGATTATCTTACCATTTCCTGGAAGAACGCGGGAGCCGATGCTGAATGGCTGGTAATCACCAACCTGACGGGCCAGCGCGTTTTATCGGAAAAAATCGGCGGAACGGGCTCCTTTCTCAGGGGAATCGATGTATCAGGCTGGATAAAAGGCTTTTATACGGTTACCTTGTTTACCGGGGACAAATCGTTTCATAAACTGGTGATCATCAATTAATAGGGGGTGGGTCAGAATAAGAATGTGGAAGGAAGGACCCCACTAACAGGAGCTCGGGGGTGGGACAAAAAGCCCCGGGCTGAAGCCCGGGGTTACTGATGTCTGTCGAAGCTGATTTTCTAGTCATTACATAGGTTCTTACAATCCTAAATATCTGCAACTTGCAAAATTTATTAACTCTTGGTACCAAGGAAGAAGGTTACTCTTCAGTAACCACGGCCTTCAGGCCGGGGGTTTTGTCCCAACCCCGTTTTGTCCCAACCCACCAGAACCCCTTTTTTGCGTACATTTAGCGGTTTAAAACACCCACCCCCTCAATGGATACACCCCTGATCAGCATACGCGGACTGCGGAAATCATACGGATCCGGCTACGAAAAGAATGAAGTTTTAAAAGGCATAACCCTGGATATCTCACCCGGCCAGATTATCGGCTATATCGGACCCAACGGGTCGGGCAAAAGCACCACCGTAAAGATCCTCTGCGGAATTCTCACCGATTTTGAGGGGGAAATCGAGGTTTTCGGGCTGGATGTCAGGAAAAACAGGATCGCCATCAAAAAGCGGATCGGGTACGTTCCCGAAAACTGCGCCATTTATGACCTGCTGACCCCCCGCGAGTACCTCGACCTCATCGCTTCACTCTATGACATGGATTTCGACAAGGCCGGGGACCGGGCAACGCAGCTGCTGAGCTTTTTCGGCATGGAGGCTCATGCCGACCAGCGGATGGACACCTTTTCAAAGGGAATGAAACAGAAAATCCTGATCATCGCCGGCATTATCAATAATCCCGATATACTTTATCTCGATGAGCCCCTTTCCGGACTGGACGCCAACGCGGTGATCCTGGTCAAGGAGCTGCTCACCCGCTTCGTGGCCGGCGGCAAAACGGTTTTTTACTGTTCACACCTCATGGACATCGTGGAAAAAATATCGGACCGGATCCTCTTGTTGCACAACGGGATCGTGGTGGCCGACGGCTCCTTCGAGGAGCTGAAAACCGGAAGTGCCGATACGCTTGAACGCCTTTTCGCCCAGCTTACCGGAAATGAAGACCAGGGCAATAATGCCGATGAACTGTTCAGAACCTTAAACGAACAGTAACCCATGATCCGGCATATTATTTCATTTGTACGGTTCTTCCGAAAACCCATTCAATGGCTTGGAGTTGATTACCAGCACTTTGAAAGCCTGTACTGGGCTAAGCTGACCATGGATTTCCGTCAGAAGGAGTCCCGGTCGGCTGTTTTTGGCCAGAAAAAACAGAATTTTCTCGGCCAGTTTTTGCTGTTTGCCCTGTTCGGATTGATGATCGGGCTCAGTTTCTTTACCGTGGACGATATCATGCTGAATCTCATCCTCTGTTTCACCGTGATCATGGTGATGACCGGATCCCTGCTGATCAGCGAGTTTACCACGGTCCTGTTTGACGTCCGCGATAACCAGATCCTCCTGGCCCGGCCGGTCAGCAGCCGAACGCTGCTCTTCACCCGGCTCATGCACATTCATTTCCACCTGGGATCCATCGCCCTGGCTTTGTCGCTTTGCTCGGCGGTGGTTCTGGCCATCAAAACCAATATCGGGGTTATGCTGGTCTTTTTTATCGGGGTAGGGCTCTGTGTCTGGTTTACCGTATTTCTCACCACCTTTATCTATCTGGCTCTATCAAAGGTGGTTGCGGGCGAAAAATTCAAGGATCTGGTCTCTTATATCCAGATATTGTTGGGAATCCTGATTTTCGGAGGCTACCAGTTCATGCCCAGGATAATGGACATGGAAGCCCTTCAAACAGCTACGCTGGCCATCCATTGGTGGACCTACCTGGTTCCCCCTGTCTGGCTGGCCGCTTTCGTCAAGCTGAGCCTTTTCAGCGGACTCACCCAGCCCATTTACTTGCTCGCCCTGATGGGAATTGTGATTCCACTGGGCGGGATGTTTGTGATCATCCGGCTCCTCGCAACAGGATTCGGGAACTTGCTCAGCGAGGGTTCCGAAAGTACCATCAAAACTGAAAAACGGATCGGCCTGAAAGGAAAAAGCAAAGCACTGTTTTACCGGTTGTTCTGTGTTTCCAGCCTGGAAGCTGCCGGCTGGAAGCTGGCCATCGCAACCACCCGCCGCGACCGCAAGTTCAAGCAGGCAGTATACCCGAGTTTCGGATATATCCTGATTTTTATCGTGATCATGATGAAACCCGATTTCGGCGATCTGCCCGGATACTTTGAAAAGCTTGCTCAAACCAACCGGTACCTTATGCTTATCTTCTTCAGTTATTTTTTAACCACTGCCACCACCCAGCTTCCCTATACGGATACACCGGAAGCCGGGTGGATCTACCAGGCGCTTCCGGTGAAGCGAAAACGGCATCTTCTCAGCGGTGCAGTCAAGGCCATTCTGTTCAAGTTTGCAGCTCCTTTCTACCTGATCCTGACCATTGCTGTTACGGCGATCTGGGGTTTCGATGTACTGCCTAAAATGATACTCGGTTTTCTCATGGTGATTCTCGTGACCCAGCTTACCTTTATCATTCAGAAAATGGGCCTGCCGTTTACGCTGCCCCGGGAAATGGTTGGCAAGGGAACCAACATGCTCCGTTCGTTTTTACCGATGATTCTTTTAGGT
>MEOR01000106.1:0-15002 GCA_001769295.1 Bacteroidetes bacterium GWF2_49_14
TTTCAACTGCCTCCGGTAGTGAAGGAGGAGGAGTGGTCGTATCTGAAAAAGCATTATTCCACGTCATTCTTTTTCGATGCCCTGGTACTGAGAAACAATCCCCCTGTGTATATCGAGCTGCAAACAGTCTACCGCCAGGTGGATGATTTCTTCATTAATCTGCTGAATCATTTCCGTGACCATTGCGTCACCAGCGAAGACATCAACCTGCTGAACACCCGCTATGACCCGGGTTTTCAATTGAAGGAAAACCCCGGGTATATTTTCCTGACCACCCACAACTGGAAGGCCGACAAGATAAACAGGGAGGCACTGGAAGCACTGCCCGCGGCGGTTGTTTCGTTCGAAGCTGAAATCGAGGGAGAATTCGGGGAATCGCAGTACCCGGTTGAATTCAGGCTCGACCTGAAAGAGGGCGCCCAGGTGATGTTTATCAAGAACGATCCTTCCGGTGAGCAGCAATTCTTCAATGGTAAAATCGGTACCATAACAAGCCTTGAGGAAGACCGGATCGAGGTGGGATTCCCCGATGGCACTCCTTCAGCAGTTGTCACAAGGTATATCTGGGAAAACAAGAAATTTGCCCTTTCCGGGGAAACCAATGAGATCATTGAAACGGTTACGGGTACATTTTCACACTATCCCCTGAAGCTGGCATGGGCAATCACGGTGCATAAAAGCCAGGGCCTGACCTTTGAAAAAGCGGTCATTGATGTGGCCGGCGCGTTCGCACCGGGGCAGATTTATGTAGCCCTTTCCAGGCTGGTGACACTGGAAGGGCTGGTCCTTTCATCCCGTGTACCGCAGAATGGCCCGGAGCAGGACCAATCTCTTGAATCCTATGTCAGCAGCAAGAATGCTCAGCCGGGCATCGATGAAACACTTGAAAAAGAAACCCAGCGGTACGTCAGAGAATCCGCAATTGATGCATTCAGCTTTGGCCCGATGCTGAACAAGGTTCAGTATTACTGCGAATCCTATATTAAAGATGAAAAACGATCTGTTAAACAACTTTACAAAACATGGGCTTACCAGCTTAAAGCAGACCTGGCTCCGGTCAAGGAAACTTCCGACCGGTTTATTGGCCAGGTTCGCAGGATTCTCAGTTCCGGTTCAGAAGATTATCTGGCTCAGCTTAGTGAAAGGATTATGGCAGCCAGGAAATATTTCGGTGAGCAGCTGACAGGATTTTCACAGCGGGTTTTCGACCATATTGCGGTTGTGAAGGGACATGCCAAGAGCAAAACCTATCAGAATGAACTCAAAACCCTTGAGCAGGTCTTTTTCAGGCAGCTTCAGCTGATCAACAAGGTTGATGCCCTTGTTCAGTCGGTACGGCAGAACCGGGAGCTGTCCAGTGAATCAGAAATACTATCAGAGTTCAACAAGGAGCGTGACCGGGCTATCCGGCTGGCTCACAGCAAGGTGACGGTAAAGGGTCCGAAACCGGATACAGCTGGTAGCAGGAACCAGAAATTCAGGGCAGAAGCGAAGACAAATACAAAAGAGGTCACATTCAAGTTGTTCTCTGAAGGCAAGAGCTTGGATGAGATTGCCGCCGAGCGGGGGTTTGCAAGGTCCACCATTGAAGGACACCTCATTATTTATGTGGCCGACGGGAAAATACCGGTTCGCAAGTTGGTGAGCGAAGAGAAAATTGCGTTGGTTGAAAAGGCTGCAGCAGAGCTGGAGACCAGCAATATCGGGGCAATCAAGGACCATTTGGGTGATGCTGTCAGCTGGTCGGAACTTCGTTTTGTTCAGGCTCACAAGATCAGTCAGATTTGAAACCGGACCGGGTAGAAAAGGAAAACCCGGCCTTGCAAACCGGGTCTTCGGGACTGTTTCGAAAACAAACACTTACTCCTTGCAGTATCTTCTGTGTATAAGACAGATTAAACACTCAAACGTTACACCGAAAAGTGTTAAATAGTGTGAAAAAACGCCGGTTATTCGTTAACGCTTTGTTAATGGTTTCGGCATCTTCTTTTCAGCCACTACCCTTACACCCCCCCACTGTGCTCCGTTGAGGGATTCAAGGATATCCTTCTCATAGGCGCTGTCGGCCTCGAAAAAGGAGAAATTCTTCTGGAGATCGATTTTCCCGATCCGGATCTCCTTGGTTCCGGTCACATCATTGATCAGCCCGATAAGGCTGGCCGGATTTAAATTAAACTTCGTTCCCAGGTTAATATAGAATAAGGTCCATGAGGGTTTCCGCTTTTTGGTTCCGTCATCACGCACCGATCCCCTCTTGGGTTCGTGTATGTCGGCATTCAGATCCCGCGCATTCTCATAGAAGGAGAGGAATCGGTTGAATTCGACCGAAACGAAACGTTTGATGAGGTCATCGTGATCCGTCCAGCTCAAGCGCTTGAAAATATCCGGAAGGTACTGTTCAATTTCAGCATCATTCACCTCCACCTGTTCAACTTTATCGATAAGATTAAACAGCTGTTTCTCACATATTTCCCGGCCATTTGGAACCGGTTTGCGTGTAAACTTCTTTTTCAGGATCCGCTCAAGCTGCTCCAGCCTGGAATGCTCACGGGTATGGATAATAGCGATCGAGATACCCATTTTTCCCGCCCTGCCGGTCCGGCCGCTCCGGTGAATGTAGAGTTCCAGTTCGTCGGGAAGGTTGTAATTGATAATGTGGGTGAGGTCGTTGACATCGAGCCCCCTGGCTGCCACATCGGTAGCCACGAGAAGCTGAACGTGTTTCTGGCGGAAGCGGCTCATCACAAAATCGCGCTGGGCCTGCGACAGATCACCATGGAGCACATCGGCATTGTAGCCCTCCCCCATCAGTTTATCCGCCACATCCTGTGTTTCTATACGGGTGCGGCAAAAAATGATACCGTAAATGTTGGGATAGATGTCGACGATCCTTTTCAGGGCATTATACCGATCCTTGGCCTGAACCATGTAATATTCATGGGATACATTCTCCGCACCGGCATTTTTCTTGCCAACGGATATTTCCACCGGATTGGTCATGTATTTGCGTGAAATTTCCTTGATTTCACCAGCCATGGTGGCGGAAAACAACAGGGTCTGTTTCGTTTTAGGGGTGTCGGCAAGTATGGCATCGAGGTCATCCTTGAATCCCATCGAGAGCATCTCATCCGCTTCATCCATAACCAGCCACTTAACCGACTGCACTTTCAGGAGCCGCCGGTTAAGCAGGTCCATCGCTCTCCCGGGCGTAGCCACCACCATATGAACACCTTTTTTCAGGGCTTGAATCTGTGGCTGGATACTTGCGCCGCCATAAACAGCGAGAATCCTGAAGCCGGGAACATACTGTGAAAACTTCTGCATGTCGCTGGTAATCTGCATGCAGAGCTCACGTGTCGGGCACAGGACCAGGGCCTGTATCGAATTCTCATTCAGGTTGATTTTTTCCAGGATCGGCAATCCGAATCCCGCCGTTTTACCGGTACCGGTCTGAGCCAGGGCAACGAGGTCGCCACCGTCACCCAGTAAAAATGGGATTGTTTGTTCCTGAATAGGGGTGGGTTGTTCAAAACCCATGTCACCGATTGCCCTCAGAATCTCCTGACGCAAACCGAAATCTTCAAATAAACTCATGATTTTATCTACTAAAGCGTCAGATCAAAGAACCTGATAGCCAATTTATTAATTTGGCCGCAAAGGTAGGTAAAACTAAAACCATTCCCAAAAGGTAATTAACGCTGGTTACCGGGAACCGTAAAATAAAACACTGATCCGGAACCCGGATCCGATTCCGCCCAAATGGATCCATCAAACAGCTTTACGATTCCTTTGCTGATGGGCAACCCCAGGCCGGTGCCCCCAAACTTACGTGACGAATCTACATCCGCCTGCCTGAATTTCTCAAATATCAGGGTTAATAATTCCGGTTCTATGCCGATTCCCGTGTCTTTAACAAAAAAGGTATATACCTGATCATTAATCCGGTATCCAAACTCGATTGTTCCCTCACTGGTAAATTTATGTGCATTGTCAAGGAGGTTGATTATGATCTGTTCCAATCTTTGGGAATCGGCCCACAGCTTGTCGGTTGCCACGTCAGGCGGTGTCCGGAGGATTACTTCGATAGGTTTCCTGCTATGGGTTATAAGGTTCCGGATGAATTCGAGGCAATGAGTAAGGACAGGTTGAACCGGAATTTCTGAGAGTTCATACATTAAACCCGAAGATTCGATCAGCGAGTAATCCATAATATCCGTCATAATCCTCAGGAGTTGTTCGGAACAGGATTCGATGACCTTCGTGAATTCTTTTCCCTCCTCGTTTACCAGTCCCTCCTCGATCAGCATCGTTGAAAACCCCAATATTCCGTTCAGCGGGGTCCTGACCTCATGGCTGATGTTATTGATAAAGGCGGTTTTCAGCCGATCGGACTCCTCGGCATGCTCCTTTTCCCTGACCAGGTTGATCTCGATCTCTTTCTGGCGGGTGATATCGATGAAGGTTTCGAGCAGCAGGGATGAGTTATTAACTTGAACCGGCGCAACGGTTTTTATTACCGGAATATGTCTCCCGGATTTATGCAGAATCGTGCACTCCGTATGTACAAAATGTTTGCCGTTATCGGTAACCGGGCAACACCCGGGATGGTTCGGGCAGATAAAGTCAAAACAGGAATTTCCCATAACTTCTTCCGGTTCCCGGCCAGTCAAAACGAGCGCATTATGGTTGGCATAAACAATCCTGTGAGTTTGCGGGTTAACAATGATTACCCCGGCCTGTATGTTTTCCAGTATGGTATGCATCCGTTCCTCACTCTCCTTGAGTGCCTGCTCAGCCGCATTCCTCTTGAGGGCCATGCCAACGTGGCCTACAATTTTCTCAAGTACGGCAGTCATATCCGCCGTAAACCTGTTTTTGCGGGTGTCATTCAGCTGCAGGGTGCCGATTATCTCGTCGTCAATCCGTATCGGAATAATGGCTACCGATTCAAACCCCATGGTAAAGCAGGTATTGCGAAGGATGGTAGTCTCACCCAGGGTTAACGCATCCTTTTCAAACTCTTCGTAGGAATTGGTTATGAAGCTGCCTCCACTGGTAAACAAAGAGCGCAATGGGTCTGTCTTGCCCTGAATCACCATGCCGCAAATACACTCGAGGTTCCCGCACCCGTTTTCATCACTAACCAGGTTACCTTCCGCATCAACCTGACAGAGTGAATTCTCCATGTTCAGGAAGGCATCCGGCAGACCCGACGTAACCAGGAACGGGAAATCGATGCCATCCCGGAATCGCATTCCAGCTGACTCTATCCCCAGGTCCCTCCGGATGATATCCAGTATCTTAGTGACTGTTTCTGTGAAATCGCCTTTCCAGTTCATGAGCCCCAGGACATCAAGAATCAGTTTTTTCTCGCTGTCCTGTACAACCTTGTCAAGAGCGTATATGATTACTTTTGACAATACGAATGAGCTGATCTGGACCTTCCGGATGTAGTCTTTAGCTCCGAGCCGAATGGCTTCCAGTGCAATGTCAATGTCATCCATCCCCGATAAAACAACTACGGGTACTGACACAGACCATTGAAGGATCGCCTTGACCGTTTCGATCCCAATGCTGTCCGGAAGAAAAAGGTCGAGAAAAATCAGGTCAAACTCATCCTGTTCCAGTTCAGTTAATCCTTCGGACAGTGTTGGTTTTATAAATACTTCTACAGAAAAATCATCAATTCCTTTTAATGCCTGGATGAGGACTTTTCCGTCAACAGGATTATCCTCGATAGCAAGAATGCGGATAATCTTTCTGGTTGACGTCACAATTTACCCGGGTTAGAAGGGGATTTAACAATTCTGTTAAAATAATCAACATAATTCTAACCTCCAATTCCTTTACCTCTTAATCTTAATGTCGAACGCAGATTGGTTGCTCCCGAACTTATTGAGCCGGTATTTGAATGAAAGCAGGACATACCGTCCGATGATATTGGACTGTCGTTCAAGCAGGTAGTTCATTTCACTGATCCGCTGCAAGCCTGTATTTTTATTCAGCAGGTCAACCCCCTGGAGGGTCAGGATTCCCCGGTTGTTCTTGAGAAACGTATAACTCACGTCAGCGCCGATCAGGGGTATGCTGATCGCCTTGTCGAAACTCCTGGCGGTATAGTTGGTGATATCGGCCGTTACATTGAAATGCCAGTGATCGTTTGGCGTGTATCGGACTTCTCCGAACCACGAAAAATCGACATACCGGTTGTTCAGGGATTCCTGAATCGAGTACCAGGTGTCGGTCAGGGTCAAGGCTCCTCCTGCATTAATATCCCATTTTACCTTTTTCCGGTTGTCAACGGTAATTGAAACCCGATGACTGAGATTGGTGTTAATATTCTCAATTCCGTTCACCAGGCTGATTCCGCGGTTGAAGCTCTCACGAACCGAAGTATTTACCTTAACGCCCAGTTTGCGAACGGCCGTGCTGAAATCGATGTTGCCGCTGGCATTGAAATCGTCATCAACATTCACCAGCTGCAAGGTTTGCACCAGGTTCTGATCGATGTTCCGGGCCCAGTTGATCTTGTTGCGGGTATAGCTGGCACTCAGGCTGGTAAACAGGGAGGTGAAGGAAAACTGATCGAAAATGAGCCAATGGAAATTTAGATTCTGACTGTATTCCGGCTTCAGGTTCTGATTTCCGAACATCAGCGACAGCGGATTGGTATTGTCCACCACCGGCATCAGCTGGCTGATCGAGGGGGTGTTTACATTCGACTGGTAAAATATAGAAAGCCTGCGACCGGTTTTGTACTCATTTTCCCAACTAATCCGGGGAGTCAGGTAAACCAGGTCGGAGCGGACCGGATCGCGGTCCCAGAGATTGGACGAAAGCTTTCCGAGTTCAAGTCCGATAGCCGCCGTGAACTGAACCTTGTCGGTATTTCTTTTCAGGCTCAATTCTGGCCGCAGGTACTGATAGTTCTTCGTGAAATCAGGGCTCAGCGAATCGATCACAAGATCGGTCTCCAGGGGGATCCCCATGCTTTTCCGATAATTCTCGCGGCTATTGCCGGCCTTAATCTCAGGCTCGAGGTACAGCCGCGGGGCAAGACGCTGGTTCAACGAAATCCCCCCTGAATAACTCAGGCTTTTATTGCCAACATTCTGAAAACGACTGTCAGCCACTTCCTGACCGGTACCATAGGCTATGGTGTTCACATAGCGGCTGGCGGATTCCCGGTTACTGAGGTTAAAGCTTCCCGACGCCCTGAAAACGGACCGGTTCTTGTTGAGTTTCTTCAGATAGGAACCGCTGGCACTTGCAGACAGACTCCCGGATTCTGAGGTGCTGGTGCGGGCCAGCGTATTCGCCAGCAGATCGTTGAGGAAGCTTGAGCCCTGTGAATTCATCGGATTAAAACCTGATGACAGGCTGAAATTTCCATTTACAATAATATTCTGGGTCGAATCGATCCGGTACCGCAATCCGAAATTGACCCGGTGCGAGGTATCTCGTTCAACCTGGTTGGTTTGCTGCTGTTGAAAGAAGGATCCCTGCTCCGTGTAGTTCCATGTTTTGGTCGACTCACTTAGCTTCTTGTGCGATCCATTGGCCATGTAGGAAGCAAAAACCCGGCTCTCCTTGGCCCAGGAATAGGAGTAATTGGCTCCACCGGCCGCTGAGGCCGTAAGACCCGATACCGGTGTCCCGAAATTGATGGGAAAACTGTTATCGCCGCCAATCACAATATGGCCACCACCGCCAGACATGCCGTCGAGCCCACCACTAAAACTCATGTAATCACCAAATGAAAATCCGAACTGGTTGATATTGTTCATCATGCCGAGAACGGCTGCCTGTGACTTATCAGAGAACTTATATGCCTTGCCGCTTCCAACATAATGATAATCGGTTCCGGCGCCGGCAGTAACATCCCCGAAAATTCCCTTTTTCATGTCGTCCTTAAGAATCAGGTTGACCGTTTTATCGCGGGTTCCGTCGTCAATTCCTGTAAAATCCGATTCCTCGGAACGCTTGTCATAGACCTGAACCTTGTTAATGGCATCCGCAGGAAGGTTCTTGGTGGCTACCTTGGGATCATTGCCAAAAAACTCTTTCCCGTCAACCAGTACCTTTCTGACATCCTTTCCCAGAGCCTTAATGTTTCCAGCCCGGTCAATCTCAATGCCCGGCAGTTTCCTGAGCAACTCTTCCACGTTTGCATCCGGACGGGTCTTGAAGGCCTTTGCATTAAATTCAATGGTATCGTTTTTTATCTGGAGCGGGATATATTCACCCACAACCTGTACCTCCTTGAGGGATACAGGTTTCGGATTCAGGATGATTACTCCAAAATACCCGTCACCCTGGATGGGAACAGCAACATTTTTGTACTGGGTTTGATAGCCCAGAAACGCCACATGCATGAGGTATTTCCCGGTTTTAAGGTCCTTCAGCTCAAAATGCCCCTTGTCATTCGTAATTCCGAAAAACTCCATGGTGGAATCAACAGGGTTAAGCAGCACGACAGTTGCCGATGCAAGCGGCACTCCTTTATCGCCAAGCACATCGCCCTTTAGAACATTGGTTTGCGAAAAAGCTGGCAAAGAACACCATGCCAGTAATAGAATTAAATAGTTACGCATAACGGAAAATTATTTCTGAATCCTGATCATCATGGTAGCCCCTTCAGCATGGCCGACCTGTCCATTCTCTACACCCATCTCCTTCATCTTTTCGTCCACAATCTCCCTGAATTCCGCCTCGGTAACTTTCTTGCCTTCTTTCGGTTTAACCAACCTGGCTACATCCAGAACATCCTGATCCACAGATGTTGCGGTAATTACCCGGTTGCCATCCTTAACATCAACCTGAAGAACAAGCCCGGGAAGGTTATTATAGGTAGACGGACCCGCAGAAACCGGTATGGTTGGAGTGAACCATGCAACGGTTTTGACACTGTCCTTCTCCATGACAGCCTCCTGGCAGGTAAATCCGAGTATAACCTTCTCATTGCCCGTCAGTTTCCATGGTGATGTACCCATCTGGCTTTCGATCAGAAACATGCGGGTCATGAATTCGCGCTGTTCTAACTGTTTTTTGTTTTTCAGGTCTGTAAACATTTTGTTATCCGGTTCCATCATACGGATATGCATCATCCCGCCTTCCCCTTCAAGCGCCATATTCTCATCCTCGGCAGCTGCCTTGTCACTGGTGTAAAGGGCAGCATCCTGATTGAAGATTAAAATCTTATTCGATTTCCTCTCTTTCGGAAGCATGTTGGCAAACTGGGCACCATCACCCTCAAGGTGTATTTCCAGCTTGATTGTTTCCTCATACTTAACAGTTCCGGCAACAGCCTTCTTTACCTCATTCTGTGCGGATGCAATCTGAAACATTGCGATTCCGGCTAAAAGCAATACAGTAGTTTTCATTTTTTTTCTCAGTTAATTTCGATTCAAAAGTAGGCATCGGGTCAAAACAGGATGGTTAACCACTCATAAATTAAGGTTAATTAAGGTTAATGACTGCAAAGTATTAGAAATGTGAGGGTAAATTTGCAGCAGGATCATAATATGAAAAACAGTAAAAAAATTGTCTGGTTAGGTTTACTACTGATATTCAGTCAGCTATTACTTAGTGTCTTTGTTGTCCAATGGCTCATCTACCAGTACCGGGAGGAAAAACAAGTACTGACCCAAGAGCTTATAGGTCAATATGATGAATCCCAGGGACAGGTTTTCGACAGCCTTCTTATCAATAAAGTTGTGAATCCCGCCATCCGCCTCAGGCATCGGGCCTCAATCGACACCCTTTCCCACACCAATGCGGTTGTAACGATCACCAGCAAAGAAGATGTACTGCTCAGATCCGTAAAACTTTTCATTGCGCAGACATCGGACTCCATTCCTTCAGACGCTCATTATCAGGGAATTTTTCCCGGTGAACCCGATACCATCCTTTTTAAATCCGTTTTTGCCGAGCGTCTTTCCCGGAAAGGGATTCCAGTCACATACACCTGGATCGGCCATCCGGATTCGTTAGTCCGAACCGAGAAAAAAAAGGCCATTGTCCTGCAGGGACCTGAATGGGCCAGTTTTCCGGTGGCCCGGATTGGCCGGTTTAGTCCACTGATCATCAGGAAGATATCAGGCCAGATTGCTTTTAGCCTGATTTTACTGCTGCTGACCGGGTCAGCCTTTGTGATCACTTTTCTGAGCCTTAAAAAGCAGTTGGTGCTGAATGCACTACGGAATGAGTTTGTCGGGAATATAAGCCACGAGCTGAAAACACCGGTTGCCACGGTGAAGGTTGCCCTGGAAGCCCTCCAAAGATCCGACAGGCTAATGGATCCGGTAAAAACCGCAGAGTACCTGAACATGGCTTCCATTGAAATGAACCGTCTGGAGAAGCTGGTCTCCCGAGTTCTCGACCAATCGCTCCTGGAAGAGAAAAACGGTATGCCCCACGCCGAAACCGTTAACCTCAATGACCTGGTTGAGGAGGTTCTTAAAGGTTTTGAACTCCGGGCTGAATTAGAAGGCGCCCGCCTTGAATTCGAAAATGATGGTAATGCATCCGGCATCTCTGGTGACAAGCTCTACATCAGCAGTGTTTTGGTAAACCTGATCGACAACAGCCTTAAATATGCCTCCCCTGGTGCCGAAGTTCATATCAGGATTCACTCATCAGGGGACAATACCTTCCTGTCCGTCGCGGATAACGGTCCGGGCATACCCAGAGAATACCACTCCAGGATTTTCGAGAAATTTTTCCGGATACCCGGTAACAACAGGCACAATATCAAGGGATATGGCCTTGGGCTCACCTTTGCACAGCAGGTGATGAAACAGCACGGGGGTACAATCAGCCTGAAAAATCTGGATAAAGGCTGTATGTTTACTCTTTGCTTTCCCGTACAGAAATGAAAATCAAGGTTTTCTATATTGAAGATGAGCAGTTTCTTGGAAAAATCGTTTCCGAATCCCTGGAATCAGAGGGCTTTGATGTGCTCTGGGAGATGGATGGCGCGGCTGTTTTGAATCAGTTTAGCCGGTTTAGCCCCGATATCTGTGTCGTCGACATCATGCTGCCTAACATCGACGGGTATACCCTTTGCCGCCAGATCCGTTCTCTCTACCCTGCCCTGCCAATCATTTTTCTGACGGCCAAAACCGAGACAGCCGATCTTGTCAAAGGATTCGATGCCGGTGGGACTGATTATATCCGCAAGCCTTTCAGCATGGAGGAGCTTGTCGTCAGGATCCACAACCAGCTGCAGTTGAGAACCGGTATGGGCCAGCGGCCTGCCGAAAACAGGGAGGAGATCCTGATTGGTAAATACCGTTTCTATCCCCGCCGGTACGAGCTGCATGCCCCATCCGGTATTATCAGGCTCTCGCAAAGGGACATGCAGGTCCTCAGCATACTCGCTTCCGCACCAAACCGGGTAACCGACCGCCGTGAGCTCCTGCTTTCGGTATGGGGCGATGATTCATTCTTCAATTCTCGAAACCTCGACGTGTATATCCGGAAACTTCGTGAATATCTGAAAGAAGATCCGGGGATACAGATTCAGACGCTGAAGGGGAAGGGGTATTTGTTTATGACCGACGACTGATGACGGACGACCGATGACGGACGACCGATGACGGTCGACCTGCTTTACATCCGTCATCTGTCATCGGTCATCCGTCATTTTCTTTTCGCATTTCGAATTATTTGTACCTTTGATCAGTCCCCCCAAGACTTTATCGGTGAAAAAACTCGGTTTTACACTTGCCATGATTTTACTGGCCGCATGCAACAATGAGGTCAGCCTTTATACGGGGGGCGACTCCGTGCCGGTGGTATACTGCCTCCTGGATCCCGGGAGTTCGATCCAGCATATACGGCTGGGTCGGAGCTATATCGGGGATTCCACTCTGATGGCCCGGCCACCGGAGGCAGATTCATTGATATGGAAACAAGAATATGAGGTTTATATCGAGGAGTATTCCGGATCCGGCCTGCAAAAAACCTTCTCATTCTCACCTGATTACTCCCTTGCTAAAGATTCGGGATTTTTCCCGGCAGAGGGTATGGCCGTTTATTCATCGGAATTCAGTCCGGTTCCGGGAAACCAATATCAACTGTATGTCTATTTTCCTGATTTGGGTAAAATGGTTTCGGGAAGAACCACGGCACACGGGCTTCCCACACTGGTTGATCCTGCTCCGATTCCGTTCCGTAAAATTAATTTTGAAGCCGGCCAGCCATACATGATCCGATGGTACCCGGGGGAATATTCGGGCGTGTATGAATGCATTTTCAGAATCCATTACCAGGACTCCTCCGCCTCGGGAAATCAGTTCAAGTCAGCCGATTATTCGAGCGGTGGCATCTATGACCTCCGAACCGACCAATTATTGGATCATGTTTTGGGGGGACAGCAGTTTTTTAAGGATATGACCCAACAAATACCTGTTATACAAGACGTTAGCCGAAAAGTTATTTCTGTAGAATTTATCATGATATCCGGCGGGCTCGATCTCTCCTTCCTGTACAAATCCGCCATGGAAAGCGGCACCAACTTTACCAACTTCGGGGATTATTCAAACCTGATCAACGGGATCGGGATCTTCTCATCCCGAGCGGTTTCCAGGGTGAGCAACCTTGAACTTTCAAACGTCACCATTGATGAGCTGGCCCATGGCGCAGTAACGGCAAAACTTAACTTTAAAGACAGCAGGGGGCAATGACATGAAAAGTAAAATCTGCTTTTTTCTGATCTCCGCTCTGGTAATGGCCGCATGCGATCCAAGAGATCCCGGCACCACCGGTGACTCAGAGTTATATAAGCCGACTCACGGAACCATTGTTTTCGAATTTGAAATCCCTGACCTGGACGTATCCGACAAAAACCTGCACAGGATCGACCTGAGCCTGGCCTGTACGGCCGACAGCCTTTACCGGAAACAGTTTGTCAGTGCGGCAAACGTATCTGATCTGAAGCAGACCTATTCCTTTACCCTCCTTCCGGGACGCTATTTCTATCAGGCCGGAATTTCCTGCTCAGCCGGAGGTGACACCTGCATGTATGCCGGATTTCCGGGTGGGAACCTCAGCATCTGGTGGACGATGGGTTGGGTTGACGTTGAGGTGGGAAAATCTTTTACGAAAAACATCATTTTCCAGTAACCAGAACCCCGATGAAGCTTCAAAAAACCATTCTGACCGGTTTGCTTTCCTGCCTCATCCTTGCAGGGTGCGACAAAGACTATCAGGATTGGAAACCGGAAACTGATTTCACGGTAAAACCTGACAGCGGGGTTACTACAAATATTTTCGGTTTTGAGGCCAGGGTTACCAATGCCCCGAAAGGACGGGAAGCCTTCTTTGTCCGCTGGGACTGGAATGGGGATTCAGTGTGGGATACCCCATTCTCTGTAACCACCTCGGCGTCGCACCGGTTTCTTAAACCGGGAAATCATTCCGTACTTTCAGAGATCCTGACCCAGGACGGACAAAGGGTTATTTTAAGCAGGGTGATCCGGGTTAAACAAGGATTCTCTCCCCCGCAACCCAGGTTCTCCATTGATCCTCCTGAGGGGAATTTCCTTACCAATTTTAACCTGGATGCAAGCCTGACAAGCGATGACGAGGACCCGGCTTCAACCCTCCGGTACCGGTGGGATTGGGAAGACGACGGAATCTGGGATACGGAGTCATTGACCACTCCACAGATCTCACATATATTTAAGGTACCAAGGATATGGAATATCAGGCTCCAGGTGACCGATCCCACCTTCAGGCATGCCGATGTGGTGATTCCGGTTTCAGTCCACCGGCGGGATACGCTCATCCGGGTTGATTTTACCTGGATATCAAAAAACAATACCGTCAAGGATACTTTCCTGTTTGATGCCTCCGCCACACGCCATGAAACTGATACCGGCCGAATCTTCAGTTACCATTGGGATATCCGAAACGAGATGATCTTCGGACCCTGGGAAAGTCCGGGGTTTGATCATGTTTTCTGGGCAAAAGGGGAGCAGACCGTAACGCTGACGGTAGCCGATCAGTTCGGCCTGCAGAACAGTTTATCGAAAGACCTTTATGTTTACGATGAAAACAAGCCGCCCCAGCCGGGGATCAACCTTTCTACTCCTTTCGGAAACATCACCACTCAGTTTTACATCGATGCCTGGGCTTCAATTGACGATCGCACGTCGCCGTCGGAGATGCTCATCCGCTGGGATTTTGACGGGGACGGGATCTGGGATACCGACTGGAGCTACGATAAGTTCCTGTTCCATCAGTATACCAGTCCGGGTGATTACAAACTCACCCTCCAGGCCAAGGATGCCGGCGGAGAAATGGGAAAAACATCCCGGCTGATTAAAGTATCGGAGCATCCCAATCAAACCGGCTATATCATTGACAAGCGCAACGGAAAGTATTACGGCACGGTAAAAATCGGGGAACAGTGGTGGATGTCGGACAACCTCGACTATCGCACCAACCCCAAGATGGATATACCTTTGCTGCAAAAGTGCTGGCAGGAATCGGAGGATGGATGTGACCGGTACGGATCCCTTTACCAGGGAATCCGGTCGATTTATTTTACCCGGGCCGGAAAGCAGATCTGTCCTGACGGCTGGAGGATACCCACCCGCGAAGACTGGGAAGTGTTGCAAAAAAAGGTCCCGGCAACAGGAGGCAGGGAATCCATGGCGGTTGGCGGCTCTTTGGGATTTAATGCACAGCTTTTCGGTTTTGGACACATTGAATGGTTAATCGACGAAGTAACCGGGGATTCCACTGCCATTTTCTATTTCGAACGTATGAAAATGGAGGTCCGGTACCTGTCCTTAACCTACAGGCCGCACCTGGAGCCCAGTCTGTCACAGTTTTATGCCGGGCTGACCTGGAATTATGACGGTGTCGATTTCCGGTGGGGCGACATGGACGGGTATTTCTACCTGCGGTGCATAAAGGAGTAGGGTGTGGGGTGCGGGGTTTGGGGTTTGGGGTGTAGGGTTTGAGGTTCGGGGTGTAGGGTTTGAGGTTCG
>MEOR01000106.1:15024-30699 GCA_001769295.1 Bacteroidetes bacterium GWF2_49_14
TGGGGTGCCCATGGGTTGAGGGGTGGGACAAAAAGAGATTTTTACAATTCTCTATTTTCACAATTCTCTATATCAATCTCTTGCGTTATTCAATAGCTCTTCCCACCAAGGGAGAAGGTTACTCTTCAGGAACCCCGGCCTTCGGGCCAAGGGTTTTGTCCCACTCCCCTAGCCAGGATCACCCCACACCCCACACCTCAAACCTTAAACCTCAATCCCCAAACCTCAAACCCCAAACCTCAAACCCCAAACCCTCCTCCTCCCTTTTTTAATATCTTTGCGGTCTAAAAGTTGCCCATGTTCAGAATCATAAGTTCCATAGACCAGGCTTCGCAGGAATTCAAAGGGAATCAGGAATTTAATACCAATCTGGCTGCTGAGTACAACAGCCGGCTCGATTCGGTTATGTACAGGCTTGATGATCTGTATGTTAAACGTCACATTGAAAGAGGCAGGCTTCTGGTCCGTGAACGTATCGACCTGCTTCTCGATCCGGGATCCCCGTTTCTTGAATTTTCCACCCTGGCTGCATGGGACCAATACGAGAATACCTTCCCGGCTGCCGGGATCATAACGGGAATCGGCAAGATACACGACCGGCTGGTTGTTGTTATTGCCAATGATTCAACGGTTAAGGGTGGAACGTACGTGAAGGAGACCATTAAAAAGCATCTCCGCGCTCTTGAAATCGCATTTGAGAACAAGCTTCCCGCCGTTTACCTTGTGGATTCAGGCGGAATTTTCCTGCCAGAGCAGGCCAATCTTTTTGCCGATAAAGAACACTTCGGCCGCATTTTCTACCTCCAGGCAAGGCTTTCAGCCGCCGGAATTCCACAGATTGCTGCCGTATTGGGTTCATGCACTGCAGGCGGGGCTTATATCCCGGCCATGAGTGATGAAACCATCATGGTGAGAAACCAGGGTACCATCTTCCTGGCCGGCCCACCGCTCGTCAAGGCGGCAACCGGCGAGGACATAACGGCCGAAGAGCTCGGCGGCGGGTTTGTACACACAACCATTTCAGGTGTCGCTGACCACCTGGCTGATGATGACCGCCAGGCGCTCGAGATTATCAGGAATATTTTCGAAACCTATCCACGCAAGAATTACGCCGCACCGGTCCGCAGTTTTGCCGAACCGCTTTACGACATCAGAGATTTATACGGAATTATCCAGTCGAATGATAAGTTTGTCACGAATCCCAGGGAGATTATCGCCCGGATCGCTGATGGCAGCGAATTTCATGAATTCAAGGCCGGATACGCCACAACATTGATAACCGGTTTTGCAACCATAATGGGCTACCCGGTGGGAATTCTCGCAAACAACGGCATACTGTTCTCAGAATCAGCCCTCAAGGGAACACATTTTATCGAGATCTGCAACCAGAGAAACATACCGATGATCTTCCTGCAGAATATCACCGGATTCATGGTTGGAAAGGAATATGAGCATAAAGGGATAGCAAAGGATGGGGCTAAAATGGTTAACGCTGTGGCTAACAGCACGGTACCCCGGATTACCCTGATCACTGGCGGATCCTATGGCGCAGGAAACTATGCCATGTCAGGCCGCGGGTACAGTCCGAATTTCCTGTTTTGCTGGCCCAACGCAAAAATATCGGTCATGGGTGGAGCTCAGGCATCCCATGTCCTGGCTAGTGTCAAGGGTAAAGACTCAGGTACCGGCAAGAGCAGCCATTCACTGCTCGAACAGTATGAAAGGGAAAGTTCCGTATATTTCAGTGCTTCCCGGATCTGGGACGACGGGATCATCGATCCGTTGAACACCCGGAAAGTATTGGCACTATGCCTCGCAGCCGTTGCCGGAAACAGGAAGAGGGAATTCAAGCCCGGGATATACCGGATGTGACGAACGACGGACGACGGACGACGGACGACAGACGACAGACGAAAGACGAACGGTCTTACATCCGTCATCGGTCGTCGGTCATCGGTCAAAACGAAAACGATTTACGATATGGTTGAGGTCATTTGGGAGGAAAGAGTTGCAGGAGTCAGGCTAAACCGGCCGGAGGTGCGGAATGCCTGGAATCCGGAGATGATCCGCAGGATGATTTCTGTCTTTGGATCGATATCACCGGGTGAAACCCAGGCGATGGTTATCCGGGGCAACGGAGGATCTTTCAGTGCCGGCGCCGACCTGAAGTGGCTGAAGAATTCCGGGACACTTACTTTTGATGAGAATCTGGCGGAAAACCGGATGATATCGGACCTGATGGAGTCATTCCGGAATATTCCGGTTCCGGTGATCGCCGTGGCCGAAGGTTCGGTTTTCGGAGGCGCGCTGGGCCTGCTCTCTCTCAGCGACTGGGTTCTGGCTGAAACTTCCACGCGTTTTTCATTTTCTGAGGTGAGGCTCGGACTGGCCCCGGCCATTATCATGCCCTATGTTTTCAGGAGGATCAGTCCGGTTAAGGCCCGCCAGCTGATGCTGACCGGCAAGGTATTCACTGCACCGGAAGCCCGGGAATGCGGGCTGGCAGACTTTTGCGGTACAAGGGCAGAAATCGAATCTGAACTAAATCAGATTTTAGGCGTTTTACGCAGCATGCCCGGACAATCACTCACGGAAATCAAGCGCCTTGCAAGCAGGATCACCGGTGGACCCGGCAATGATACTATTGATATGACCTTACGCAGTCTGGCCAGGCTTAAAGGCTCTGATGAAGCCCAGTCCCGGCTGAATGATTTTATAAACCGATGAACCAGTTCAGGAAGATTCTGATTGCCAACCGGGGGGAAATAGTCAACCGGATCATCCGGGCTGCCAGGGAGCTTGGCATTTTGCCGGTGGTTATCTATACCGATGAGGACGAAGGACTTACATACCTGGATGCTACAGTTGAGAAATACAGACTCGAAGGAACAGCCCTTCAAGAAACCTATCTGAACAAGGAACAGATCCTGAGTATCGCCGGGAAAGCCTCGGCAGATGCAATACATCCGGGGTACGGTTTTCTCTCCGAAGATCCGGAATTTGCTGCCCTGTGCCATAAACTTGGAGTTGGCTGGATCGGACCTTCTCCCGGGGTTATGCGACAGATGTCGGGCAAAGCACCGGCCCGGGAGCTGGCTTTGCGGATTGGAGTTCCGGTTGTTCAGGCTATTGCGGGTAGTGCGGATGAAATCATCAGCCAGGCCGGGAGCCTGCGGTTTCCCATCCTGATCAAGGCAATCGCCGGCGGTGGCGGCCGGGGCATGCGGATTATCAACAACCCTGAAGAATTTGAGCAACAAATCGCACTGGCTGCTGCCGAAGCCGGCAAGTTTTTCGGTAATTCCGGCATCTTTGCCGAGCAGTACATTGAAAATGCCCGGCATGTTGAAGTTCAGATCCTGGGTGACCATCACGGAAATATTGTACACCTGTTCGAGCGCGACTGCTCGGTTCAGAGAAGATATCAGAAAATAATTGAGGAAAGCCCTGCACCAAACCTTTCAGAAGAAAACCGGAACGCGCTTCTGGTGAGCGCAGTAAATCTGGCAAAAGCCGCGAGATACGATAGCGCCGGAACCATCGAATTCATTGTCGATCAGGACGGTAATCACTTTTTTATCGAGATGAATACCCGAATTCAGGTGGAACACTCAGTAAGTGAAATGGTTACCGGTATCGATATTGTTCGTGAACAGATCCGTATTGCTGCCGGAGAGCCGCTCGGCTTCACCCAGAGTCAGATCCGTTCCAGAGGGCACGCGATTGAATGCCGGATCTGTGCAGAGGATTATGCCGACCATTTCCACGCGGCTCCCGGCCGTATCGGGCTCTATGTCCCGCCGTCAGGGAAAAACATCCGGGTTGAAAGCGCTGTACGCACCGGTTCGGAGATCTCCCCGCGTTTTGATTCGATGATCTCGAAGCTGATCGTCCTGGCCTCCACCCGGGAGGCTGCACTGTTGAAAATGTCCAAAGCCCTCGACCACTATATCATTCAGGGTATCGAAACCAATATACCGTTCCAGCGTGAGATGATGTCGGATCCTATATTCAGGAGCGGCAGGTATTCTACGCGGTTTATCGGGGATTATGCGGAAACCCTTGTCCAACGAATTCATGATGCCCGGAGCCTGGTTGACCGCGACCATCTGGGACATATTTATCAGCAGGCATATCACCGGAGCCACAACCACAGCGTGAACCGGAACCGACAGGGTCCCTGGAACCATCTGCCCGGATGGCGACACCGGTCCATGCGTCCAGTTGATGTTGAGGGATACATTGTTTGGATAAACGGAACCGAACCTGTTGAGGTACTCGGCCACACCCCCGGCAGGCTCAGGTTTTTGCTCGATCTGCATGAACAAACAGCCTGGTATTCTGTTTTACCAGACAATACCATGATCTTAACCTGGAAAGGCTTCAATTTCTGTGTTGCCGATCCGGCTGTTACGCGCAGACTGGGGAATGGAAACGGTAAGGATTACTCTGCAGGATCATGTGGCGGAACCCGGGTGACCGCTCCGCTGCCAGGAAGAATTACAAGGCTGCTGGTCAGTGAAGGCGACAAGGTTCTCAAGGGTTCGTCACTCGCAGTGATCGAATCCATGAAAACTGAAAACCAGATCCTGGCCATGATGGACGGCACGGTAGGTTCCCTCAGGGTAACCGAAGGCCAACAGGTGAAATCAAACGACCTGATTTTGGAACTTATTTCTAACTAAACCTTCGTCTTAATGAGTCTGAACTATTATAATCCTCTCATGACCGAAGCCCATGAAGCCTTCCGGCTCAGGGTCAGGTCATTTGCCGAATCTGAGATCAAGCCGGTAGCCGGCGAACTTGACAATACCGCGACTTTCTCGGTTGACATCACCCGGAAAATGGGGCAGATCGGCCTGCTGGGGATGACAGCTCCAGCGGAATATGGCGGGAAGAACATGGACACCCTGTCCTATATTATTGCAGTTGAAGAGCTTGCCCGGATTGATGCATCACAGGCCGCCACAGTCGCGGCGCACAACTCCCTGGGAATCGGTCCGATCGTCAAATACGGGACCGAAACACAGAAACAGGAATTTCTGCCCCGACTGCTCTCCGGAGAAGGTTTGTGGGCATTCGGTCTCACCGAACCCAACGCCGGATCCGATGCAAACAATACAGAGACGACCGCGGTTCGGGAGGGTGATTTCTGGGTGATCAACGGCAACAAAATCTTTATAACCAACTCTGCATCACCGCTCGCAGCAGGTGCTACCCTCCAGGTTGTCACCGGCGAGAAGGATGGACGTAAAGAACTGACAGTCATTCTTGTTGACAGGAATACCCCCGGTTACTCCTGCGAACCGATCACAAATAAAATGGTATGGCGCGCTGCAGATACAGGCCGCCTTTTCTTCAACAACATGCGCGTACCCGTTGCCAACACACTCGGTGAAGTCGGGCACGGCCCCCATATCATGCTGGAAACACTCGATTCGGGGAGGCTGTCGATCGCTGCCATGGGGCTTGGGCTGGCACAGGGTGCCTTTGAAATGGCTCTGGATTATGCCTCAAAAAGAGTGCAGTTCGGCAAACCGATCATGAAATATCAGGCTGTTTCCTTTAAACTTTCCGACATGGCCCTCAAGATAGAGCTGGCGCGGAACCTGTTGTACAAAGCATGCTGGCAGAAGGACCAGAAGCTCCCGTTCGGGAAGGAGGCCGCAATGGCAAAACTATACTGTTCCGAAATTGCAAAGGAGGTAGCCGATGAAGCGCTCCAGATACACGGGGCATATGGAATGGTCAGGGATAGTCCCATCGAACGGTTTTACCGCGATCAGCGGATCCTACAGATTGGTGAAGGAACTTCGGAGATTCTGAGATTAGTGATTTCGCGTCATATCGGAATAAAATAATTTTAATTCATGTCCTCAAGCAAGAAAAAGGCGCACATCGACCTGGCTTTTCAGTCGCAGACAGCGGCCGGGAGCCTCGACAGGAGGTTTGCCTATGAGCCCCTGATGAGTGCGCATCCCGAAGGGGTTTTCAAGCCGTTTCAATTCCTGGGCAAGACCATGCGGATACCTGTTTGGGTATCCAGCATGACCGGTGGCACCGATGCAGCCCTTACAATCAACCGCAACCTGGCCCGCGCCTGCAATGAATTCGGCATGGGCATGGGGCTTGGATCCTGCCGTGTTCTGCTGGAAGACAATAAGAATCCGGAGCACTTTTACCTGCGGAAATATATCGGACCCGATGCACCTTTTTACGCCAACCTGGGCATTGTCCAGATTGAGAAAGCACTGGAAAACAATACCGTAGACCGCATTTCCGGGATGGTTAAAGAACTCGAAGCCGATGGCCTGATCGTCCATGTGAATCCCCTGCAGGAACTGTTGCAGCCCGAAGGTGACCGGCTCCATAACCCGCCTGTTGATTCCATTCGTGAATTGCTGCGCCGGGTTGATTTTCCCGTGATCATCAAAGAGGTAGGTCAGGGCATGGGGCCTGAGAGCCTGAAGCAGCTGGCGGCCCTGCCCCTTCAGGCCATTGAGTTCGCCGCATTTGGTGGCACCAATTTTGCCAGACTGGAACTCCAGCGCAGCGACCCGCAGCGGCAGGAAATGCTTCAGCCCATCACCTATGTTGGTAACGATGCTTCGGAGATGCTCGAAACCATGAATAAACTGGTCGATTCACATTCCGATATTAAAACCCGCGAGCTGATCATTTCCGGTGGGATCAAGACATTCCTTGACGGGTACTATTTTATTCGTAAAAGCCGGCTACCGGCTATTTACGGACAAGCCTCCATGTTTCTGAAATACGCCCGCGACGATTATGATACGCTTAAGCAATTTATTGAATATCAGATTAAAGGGCTGGAGATAGCCTATTCTTATCTTACGATCAACGAATAAATCATGGATCCCATTGAAGGATTCACACGACTCTCTGCCGATGAAAAACTGGACCGGCTGCTGGCCGATGGACTTATCGGACCAGAGGATATTGAATTGATCCTCTCTTTCAGGCATACAGATCCGCTGGTCGCCGGGTTTTTTGAAAGAATGACTGAAAACGTGGTCACATCGTACCACCTTCCGTACAGTATTTCCCCAAATTTCCTGATCAACGGCAAAACTTATCACGTGCCCATGGTTACCGAGGAGAGTTCCATTGTTGCGGCGGCCTCCTGGTCGGCCAAATTCTGGAGAAGCCGCGGTGGATTCCTGACAACCGTATTGGATGAAATTAAAGTTGGACAGATTCATTTTACCTGGGACGGACAATATCATCAACTTGCTGAATATCTGCAGGTTTTTCAGCCGTTGCTGATCGATGAATCGCGTCATATCACCGCAGGTATGGACGCTCGCGGCGGGGGGATCACCGGCATGGAGATGGTTGATTTCTCTGAAGAAGCTGACCATCTGTACCAGTTGCGGGTAAGCTTCCTCACGGCCGATGCGATGGGTGCCAACTTCATCAATAGTTGCCTGGAGTTGATGGCAGGCAGGCTAAGGGATCATGTCGCTGCTGCTTTTCCATCGGTTCCTCCACCGGAAATTATCATGGCGATTCTGTCAAATTACACCCCCAACTGCTTGGTTTCCTGTACAGTGGAATGCCAAAGTAAAGACCTTACCGGAATCAGGGGAGCAGACGATCCGAATCAGTTTGCCCGGCGATTTGGCCTTGCCGCCAGAATCGCAGAGATCGATCCCTACCGGGCGGTAACGCATAACAAGGGCATCTTTAACGGAATCGATGCGGTAATCCTCGCAACAGGCAACGATTTCAGGGCTGTTGAAGCCGGAGGGCATGCGTGGGCCGCAAAGGATGGCAAATATCAGAGCCTTACCCGGATAGAGCAGACAGGAGACCTGTTTCGGTACACATTGACCGTTCCCATGGCCGTTGGCACGGTTGGGGGACTCACCTCTGCACATCCGCTGGCCCGCTTATCCCTCAGGATACTCGGCAATCCTTCAGCCCGCGAACTCATGCAGATCGCTGCTGCAGCGGGAATGGCCAACAACTTTTCGGCAGTCAAAGCACTGATTACCAATGGTATTCAGGAAGGACATATGAAACTTCATAAACGTAAAAGCCATTAAAACAAGAAAATACCTATTCCATTCACACGGAAAGCTGTTGATGACAGGCGAGTACGTGGTGTTGCACGGGGCAACCGCGCTGGCCATTCCGCTGAAGAAAGGGCAGGCGATGGAAATTGAGTTCACCCCGGAGGACGATATGCTGATTAACTGGACAGCATCCGATTCGGAAGAGATATGGTTCGAGGCAAAGCTGACCGTAAAGGCTGGTTTTACCCTGCTGGAATCAACCGATCAGGCCATTGCCGACCGGCTGGTCTTCCTGCTCAACGCAGCACGGAGCCTCAACCCGGAATTCCTCTCCGAAACAGGAACCTACAACTGTGACTGTCGCGTGATGTTTGAACGCCACTGGGGCTGGGGCACCAGTTCTACGTTGATCTCAAACATTGCCTGGTGGGCAGATGTGGATCCCTACGAACTCAACAAAATGGTTGCCAAAGGGTCTGGTTATGATATCGCCTGTGCACGGGCTGAAAGCGCCCTTTTATTCAGGTTGACCGAAGAGGGGCCCGATGTTATGCCCGTAGAGTTTTACCCCTGGTTTCACCATCACCTCCTTTTCGTTTACCTGGGCCGGAAGCAGGATACCAACATCGAGATTGACGCCTTTCTCAGAAAGAATCCGGAATTTATTCCTTCGATGGAAGAAATCTCTGAAATCTCAGAGATGTTGTACCAGACGCGCGACCTGGATGAGTTTATTGAGGGCATCAGCCGTCACGAGGACCTTATGGGCGCCCTTCTTTGCCGTCCCCCTTTGAAAGCCGACCTCTTCCCGGATTTCGACGGGACGATCAAATCCCTTGGTGCATGGGGCGGGGATTTCGCGATGGCCGTATCCAACGACAGCGAACGCATGATGAGGGAATTCTTTACTGAAAAAGGATATCCGGTTCATTTCACCTGGGATGAGATCATCCTATGACGAATTCCGCAGCCTCTGGAACCGTTGCCTGGGAATCCCCGGCGAATATTGCCCTGGTTAAATACTGGGGCAAGCATGGCAATCAGCTTCCCCGGAATCCTTCGGTAAGCCTTACCCTCTCCCGGTCGGTAACCATTACGGAGGTAAGCTGGACCCGCGCCGGCAAAAATCTGCGGCACCGGTTTCTTTTTGAAGGCCATGAATATTCAGGTTTTGAAAAGCGGGTGCTCGGATACCTGGATAAAATCACCTGCCTCCTTCCATTCCTGCATGAATATTCTCTCAGCATCAGCAGCCGGAACACGTTCCCCCACTCTTCCGGAATCTCCTCTTCAGCTTCATCGATGTCATCCCTTGCATTATGCCTCATTGAAATTGAAGGAATCATTACGGATACTCCCTTGCCTGAATCCGATTTTTACCGGAAGGCCTCAACGCTGGCACGGTTGGGTTCCGGCAGCGCCGCACGATCCGTTTACGGCGGATTTGTGCACTGGGGATCAACCGATGCGCTGACCGGCTCCTCGGATGAATATGCCATGCCCCTTCATTCCGGGATTTCGCCGGTTTTTCAGAACTATCATGATGCAGTGCTCGTTGTCAGTTCGCACCCTAAAGCATTGTCCTCCAGTGCAGGTCATTCCCTTATGGAGGCCAATCCTTTTGCCATGGCCCGATATGAAAGTGCCGGAAGGAATATCCATGAACTGTTTCACATTATGGGTTCCGGCGACCGCGACGGGTTCATCAAGCTGGTAGAGCAGGAAGCGTTAACCCTCCATGGCCTGATTCTTGCCTCCGATGGAGGCAAAATCCTGATGGAACCCGCCACGCTCGAAATCATCCGGAAAATAACGGAATTTCGCTCCGAAACAGGCCTGCATCCTGCTTTCACACTCGATGCCGGTCCGAATGTACACCTGCTCTATCCCGATGAAGAACGTGCAGCGATCAAAGCATTAATTGAATCCACCCTCGCCCCGCTCTGCGAAAACGGAAGATGGATCGACGACGAAGTGGGCACTGGCCCGAAGAAAGTTGCCGGTTGCCGGTTGCCGGTTACCAGTTAAGCCAGAACTGTCATCCCGGCGAAGGCCGGGATCCCCAGCCTCGGAGCACTTGTCATCCCCGCGAAATCGGGGACCGGTTCCTACGCGTACCGCGCTTCAAGGGTCGCGGTCCCAGCTTTCGCGGGGATGACAAGTACACCTGGGTAACCAGCAACCAGTAACAAGCAACAAGTAACCAGTCCCTATGTCCCCGGCCAAACTCCTCCTCTTCGGCGAATACTCCGTCCTCCACGGTTCGGCCGCACTGGCCTTTCCTTATGAGCGCTTCAGCGGCGAGCTGGTGCTGCCGGGCAGCATGAGTGATCCCGACCCGGCGTGGGTGGATTCGAACCGATCCTTGCAGGAACTGTTTGACTATCTGACCACTGGCGAAAGGATTGGACAATCCGAACAAATCCTGAACCTGGAACGCTTCCGGTCGGAGCTCGGTGAAAAGCTCTTTTTCCTGTCAACCATTCCGGCCAACTATGGCGTTGGCAGCTCCGGGTCGCTGGTAGCCTCCCTCTACCGCCGGTTCGGGCATAAAAATGAAACATCCCCGGAGGATTTGCGTAAAAGGTTTGCCCTTATTGAATCCTTTTTCCACTCCACCAGTTCCGGTACCGATCCGCTGGTCTGTTACCTCAACCGGCCGGTGTGCATCCGTGCTGGTAGTGTAACCACTCCCGATATCACTCTGGAAGAACTGCGCAAGCACATCAAAATCAACCTCATAGACAGCGGAACACCCGGTCAGACCAAAACCGGCGTATCGGGCTTCACCATCAATCGCCAAACCGATCCCAACCGGGCGGATCTCTACGAATCCGAATACATTCCGCTGGTTAACCAGGTCATTAACAATATCATAGGTAAAGAATTCGAAACACTTTATTCCGATATCCAAAGGATTTCAACCCTCCAACTTCAGCTTTTCAAGGAACTTTTCACTCCGGATATCCTGAATAAAGCCCAGGCGTGCCTCTCCGATAGCTCTGGTGTAATAAAACTTTGCGGCTCAGGTGGAGGTGGGTATTACTTACACTTCAAGCCGGTTGCCGGATAATATCGGTTGCCAGTTGCCGGTTGCCGGTTGCCAGTTAGGCCAGAACTGTCATCCCGGCGAAGGCCGGGATCTCCTACCCAACGCTCCGAGACATGGGATCCTGACTTTCGTCAGGATGACAGTTCTGGCGAACAACCGGCAACCGGCAACTGGCAACTGGCAACTGATCTTAACCGGCAACTATTTTGCCTTTCACTTGTTATTACCCAAAAGTTAATCCCATGGCAGTAAACATAAAAATGTGGGGCAAGGCCCTTCAGACGATTCCACGGGTTTCCAAAGAGGAATGGACCCGGCTTGATGTTATTTCCAAATGGCTGATATCCACACGCTCAGGTGTGCTGATCATGACGGCCATCTCGGCTATTCTCGGCGGGCTCTTTGCTTTTGCCGACGGCACCTTCAATACAGTCAATTTCGTGGTTGCATTCTTAGGACTGGTTCTGGCACATGCGGCGAACAACCTGCTGAACGATTGGACTGACCATCGCAGAGGAGTCGATAAAGACAACTATTTCCGGGCGCAGTATGGCCCTCAGGTGATAGAACACGGCCTGATGACCGGAAAGGAGTTCGCCGTGTATTTGCTGGTTACCCTTCTTTTGGCTATTGCAGCCGGAACCTATCTGGCAATCACCGGACCCATCACCACCCTGTATCTCGGGCTGGCCGGACTCTTCTTCCTGCTTTTCTATACCTGGCCGCTGAAGTATATCGGGTTGGGAGAACCTACCGTAGTCCTGGTATGGGGACCCCTGATGATCGGCGGAACCTATTTCGTAACCTCCGGTTTTGTCTGGAGTTGGGATGTAGCCTGGATTTCTGCAGTTTATGCCATCGGCCCTACCTCGGTCATTTTCGGCAAGCATATTGACAAGCTGAAGGAAGACCGGAAAAAGAAGATTTTCACCCTCCCGGTAATTCTGGGAGAAACCATTAGCCGATACACGGTGCTCGTTCTGTGGATCGGACAGTACGCAGCATTTACCTGGCTGGTTTTCGCCAAGGCTCTTACATGGCCTGTACTGGTGATTTTCCTCGCCCTGCCCTACCTCTGGAAAAAAGGAAGACCGTTCCTGAAAAAGCGTCCCGAAACCAAGCCCGACAATTACGAAGCCGAAGCCTGGCCGCTCTATTTCGTGCGCTACGCCTTCGAGTATAACAAGCGGTTCAGCCTGCTGTTTTTGCTTGGGGTGATCCTGCACGTGGTGTTGATGAAAGTTGCTGGTTCCTAGTTTCTGGTTCACGCCAGTGAGTGTCATCCTGACGAAAGTCAGGATCCCCTGCACTCACACTCACACTCACACCCACACCCACACCCACCTCACCCACTTCCTTATAATTTTCCCCGCGGATGTTTCGTAGGGGCGACCCTTGCGGTCGCCCTATATCAACGGGATGCCACGGCTGGGGCCCTTACCATTTGCACGGCGACCGCAAGGGTCGCCTCTACCAAACTTTAATCTTACCAGGAGGTGAGTGTGGGTGGGGATTTCGGCCTCCGCCGGAATGACAGTTCTGGCGACCTAACCGGCAACCGGCAACTGGCAACCGGTCTTTACCAGGTAACGAATTTCAGCTTCTGGGTAAGCGGACTATTTGCCAGGGTATCGAGAAACTTCTGGTTGGGCAGATAGCCGAAGATGGTATCGGTTGACCGTCCGGCAAAAACACCATATCCATTGATGATATTGGAATAAGGCTGGCCGATTATATCAAAGGCCCAATCCTTTCGGGTTATGTAAGTTTTATAGGCCTGACTTCCATAGTTCATGATAATATCGATCCCGGTAATTTTCCGGTAAATTACCGCCTGTTCGGCCATTATCCATGCGGCGATATAATCCAAATACTCCTTTCCGGTAATGTAAAGGTTGCCTCCGGATCTTTTCCAATCGAGCCGACAGGTATCAATGCCCGATGCCGTTACCTTTAGATAATTCATCCTGATGATCGTCTGGCGATAATTTAAACTATCATTCCCCCAAAAGATTACCACCGGATAATCCTCAAAAAAACCCAGTTCCCGTTTCAATGCAGGATTGGGTTTTTCCAGAACGGGAGGCCAGGGCGCACTCCCAAAACTTATCGCTGTAATATTACGATCAGGAATTTCAATTCTCAGCCTGACTGGCCCATCCAGCCTTTCGCTGGTTTTAAATGTGAGGGGATAATTGTAGTTAAAAAAACCGGAATCCCTGGGGATCTCAAAGGTGGGCCCGAGCTGGATTATGTTCAGCCGTTGCATAAAAAAATCGTCCCAGATTTCGAAAAACACCTGGATATCCTTGAAATAGAGGCTGTCAGCATTCCCCGCAGATTCCCCTGGATTAACTGGCCCCGATAACAGCCGGGTTACCCTCACGTAATGAGCTGTATCCTCGGCACTGAGAATACAATGAACCACCGGTAACGGTGTAACAAAAACCGGAGAAATAACCGGGTCTTCATTGCAACCCGGAGTCAGTGTCATAATGGTAGCCAAAAGGGTTGTCAGAAACCTCCGATTACTCATATCCATCAGTTTTAATGCACCTTACAGGAAGTGCTGCTTTAAAGAAGGCAGCCTCCTTCGAAGCAAACCGGAGGAGGATCAGACCGGTTTGGTCGGCGACCCACGGACAGGGTTGACGGCGTCTGCCATACACTTCCCTCGAAAAATCCCGCGAAAAAAACAGGCTGGTATTAAAATCAGGATTGAGTGAATCGGGGTTCCAGGGTTGGGTTAACAAATGGTAGCCCGAGTAGGTCAGACTGAGACCCGAAAACCCTCTTCCTGCCAGATAAGTTTGATATCCGCGGTATCCCAGAGAATCCCTGAGTGCCTGCCAATCTTTACGACTGGGAATTTGCCAGCCGGGTGGACAAAGTCCGGTCACATTAAGAGTATCATATTCCATCAATTCCTCCCAGGCATAATAGGTCAGATGGCCGCCCGGATTAAGTATGATTGCGGTGTCATTCAGGTAGCAATACTTTTCAGGGATCCCGTTGTCAGTCGCACCGGAGGTATCCGGGATCAGGTATCCGTAATTCAGGTTTTCTGCCATCCACCAGGTGCGGCCGATCCTCACCGTTCGGTATTCCTGATAATCCCGAGGATCAATCATTCTGGAGGTATCACGGTTCAATCCCCAAGTCTCAATCGAAAACCAGGTGGAATCGGACGATCCAAACCGGTCCTGTACGGTTACTCCGAACTGGTGCATTCCGATGTCCGGAATACGAAAAACCTCATATGGACTGGGATCCGGATCGGTATCCCATATTGAATCACCATTCAGGTCCCATCGGAATCGCATAAATGATAAGGCATCTTCCCTGTCGGTAGTTCGGGAAGCATCCACTACAAACGTAATGGTTGAATCCCCGGCCGGTGGTTGAATTTTAATTTTGAGCACAGGTGGATGATTATCAGGTGTAGTTTCCTTATTGCATGCGTAAAGGGTAAGGAATACAAAAACGCACAAACCCATGATGTGCAACGAATGTCTCATGCTGATCAGGTGTTCAGGTTTCTTAAAAATGTCGGGGGACATGTAAAGGTAACAAAAAAGAATTGGTCTACTTTAGCAAATAATATAGTAGGCATGAGAAAGATTTTGTCTTTACTTTTCCTCCTCACCTGCCTGTTCCCACAACCAGGGAAAAGCCAGGCTGTTAGTTCTGAGATCATCGCCACCCTGAACATCCGCTTCAACAATCCCGGCGATGGAGTAAACGCTTGGTCTAATCGAAAAGAAAGAGTTTATAAACTGATACAAGAGGTAAACCCACAAATTCTCTGTCTTCAGGAAGTGTTGAACAATCAGATAAAAGATCTTGAGAAGGCGATGCCCGGATTTGGCTGGACCGGAGCAGGCAGGGATGACGGGATAGAGAAAGGGGAATATGTCCCGATATTCTACCGTAAGGACCTTTACAAACTGATCCGGACCGATAACTTCTGGCTGGCACCCGATCCGCATACACCGGGACTGCTGGCCTGGGATGCAGCTTGTCCGAGGATGGTCACCTGGATTTGCCTGAAAAAAAAAGCCACGGGCGATACACTGTTTGTCTTCAACACCCATTTTGACCACATCGGGGTAAAAGCCCGCGAAATGAGCGCAAAGCTTATCGTTCATGCGGCCGACAGCCTTGCCGGCAACCATAGAACCATTGTCACCGGCGACTTCAATTCCTCACCGCGCGATGCCGGTTACCTCAATGTCATCTCAGGAGGGTTCGCCGACAGCCGCCTGATCACCCAAACCCCACCTGAAGGACCCGAACACACCTTCACCGGATTCGACATCACCAAACCCCACGGCGATCGCATCGATTACATCCTGGTCCGCAACCTGCCGCGCCTATCGTTCTATAAAGTCAGACCGGACCATGACGGAAAGAACTACTATTCCGATCATTTGATGGTGGTGGCGGGATTTTAGTATAGGGTTGTCAGTTGCCGGTTGGAAGAGGTTGCCGGTTGCCGGTTGCCGGTTAGGTCGCCAGAACTGTCATTCCGAGGGAGGCCGGAATCCCCCGCACACCCACACTCACACTCACACTCACACCCAC
>MEOR01000107.1 GCA_001769295.1 Bacteroidetes bacterium GWF2_49_14
CTCTACCGCGCTCCCGTTGGTCGCGGGAGAGGGGGCGAGGAGCACTTGCATAATTTCGTTCAGAGTGTTGCTTGCGAAAAAGTACTATAGCTGCTTTTCATTGTAACTCCAAACCCTTCCCATATCACCAAATTTGGCAGGAGCTGACTCCCCCTCTCCCGCGACCAACGGGAGCGCAAACACACACTCAAACAGACACCCACACCTACCTTGGGGGTGAGGTGGATGGGTCGCAAACGAGAGTCACGGCAAGCCAAGAATCCTTAGGTTGACGGCTATAGGGTTGGGGTGGGTAAGTTCAATCAAAGTCTCGTGGCAGTAAGACTTCAGAAGCTGTGTATATTTTCTCTACACGTGTATATATTTTCATCACTTGTTGTTATCGTCTGATTTTCTGATTCTTAGTACATTTTGGTTGTTTTTGTGTATATTTTCTCAACACCTCCTCCGTATCACATTTCCACATTCCACATTTCAACACACAAATAATCAGCTAATTACACTGTCACGAAATTCGTGGCACTGTTGTTGAATAGAGGTGTGAAAGAATAAACAATACCATGCATTTAATACTTACGGCCATGAAAAAATCTGTTCTCTTCTTAATCGGTGCCCTCATCTTCTGCTTCACATACGCAGCAGAGACCGGCACGCGGGGTTTGAAAACCGAACGGGGTTCAACCCTGAAAGGTACCCTGACTGTAACCTGCAGTCCCGACCTTTCCCATCTCACCGAGGTTTGGGCAGGTGAATTCACCAAGGCCAATCCTGATGTAAAAATCAATGTCGTGAAGTTATCGGCGGGTGCCCGCGATTTCTTAACGGAATCCGGCCTGGCGGTGGTCTCATCGGACTACACCAGCGATCCCGGTACTCCTTCTCCCTGGAAAATGACCGTAGGAAGGGATATTGTGGTTCCTGTAATCAGTTCCGCCAATCCTTATGCTGCCCTGATTAACCAGGTGGGAATTTCCCCGGCAAAACTGACCGGGCTCATTAATTCAGGGGGTATGGCCGGTTGGGGTTCACTCCTCGGCGGTGATCAGAATAAACCGGTTACACTTTTTATTACGGATGACCTTTCCGTTAAATCCGCACTGGCTGAATACCTTGGCGTTGATGCCGAAACGGTCGCCGGGATTCAGACCACCGATGCATCAGGCCTGAAATCCCTGTTTGAAGACAATCCCTATGCAATGGCTTTCTGCAATCTGTCGGATGTTCTTACTGAAGACAAATCCGGATTGGCCGGAATGGTTAGCCTGTTGCCGCTGGATAAGAACAGCAATGGAAAACTTGACAATGTAGAGGGCATATATGCAAATGTACCTACTTTCCTCCGGGGGGTTTGGATCGGAAAATATCCCAGAACCCTTAGCCGCAATGTCTATGCACTATCCCCGGCAGCACCGGTCAATGAAACAGGAATTGCATTTCTTAAGTACATCATTGCTGACGGGCAGTCGGCCGTAGAACAGTTTGGGCTGATCAGCCTGGTTCCAAACGAAAGAACCTCCAAAGCCGACCTGCTTCCCATTAGGTTGCCACAAAAATCCGTCTCTAAAGCGACCGATCCCGTTCAGCTGATTATCACACTGGTACTAGGTCTGATTCTCATAGCCATAGCCCTTACCTACGCCCTTCGTTTCCGCCGCCTGAACAGGCCATCTTTCGCTGCCAGGTCCGCGGCAGTTGCCGGAGCCATGAGTGAAGCGGGGCTCAATATACCGAAAGGCGTTTATTTTGATACATCGCACACCTGGGCTTTTATGGAGGCTGACGGCACCGTTAAGGTTGGCGTTGATGATTTTCTCCAGCATATAACCGGGAAACTGACCCGCATCCGGATGAAAAAACCGGGCGACAGAGTTATCAAGGGCGAAGCCATCGTCACCTTTATCCAGAATGGAAAGCAACTGATTGTCAAGGCACCTTTGTCAGGCGTAATAAAAGCTGAGAATAAGCTGCTATTTACGGATCCGTCCCTGCTGAATCAATCACCCTACAACGATGGGTGGGTTTATCAGATTGAACCTACCAACTGGGTCAGGGAGAATCAATTCCTGTTTATGGCGGACAAATATACCGATTGGGTACAAGGCGAGTTCCGCCGGCTGAGGGATTTCCTGGCCATGACCATCAAGCCCGAGTCGCCTGAGTTTGCTTATGTTACCCTGCAGGACGGAGGCGAGATTGCAGATCATGTTCTGTCGAACATGGGACCGGAAGTGTGGGAAGAGTTTCAGACCCGATTTATGGATGCAACCAAATAACCAAAATGATACGTTATGGGATTAGATAGAAGAAATTTCATGAAAGCGCTGGGGCTGACAGGCGTCACCCTTGCGGCCGGCAATTCTCTGAAGGCGGCGCCCGTAAAGGGTGAAGAGGTTGAGTTCTTCGGAGTTTTGTATGATTCAACCCGATGCGTGGGCTGCCAGACCTGCGAAATCACGTGCGCGGAAACGCACGGGTTTCCCGCTCCCACCGATGCGCCAACAGCAGGAGTCATCAGGAAAACCAGTGAGAACTGCCGTACAGTGGTAAACCTTTTCAACACTTCGAAAGGAGAGGTCTACACCAAAAACCAGTGCATGCATTGCAACGAGCCGGCCTGTGTTGCCGCGTGTCTGACGCAGGCCATGTATAAAACGAAGGAGGGACCGGTGATCTGGCGGGGCAATAAATGCATGGGTTGTCGCTATTGCATGGTTTCCTGTCCGTTTGATGTTCCCAAGTTCGAATACTTCAGTTCGAATCCCAGGATTATCAAATGCGACATGTGCTATGACCGTATCAAGGAAGGCAAGATCCCGGCCTGCGCGGAGAATTGCCCGGCCGAGGCCATCACCTTTGGGACGAGGCGGGACCTGATTCGGGAAGCGCGTAAAAGAATTCATGACCAGCCGGATGTTTATGCCGATTTTATATACGGCGAAGACGAAGTTGGCGGTACCGGCGAACTATATGTTTCCCCGGTTCCACCCATCGAAAGCGGTTTTAAAACCACTCTCCTGAATGAGTCCTACCCATCCCTCTCAAAAGGGTTCCTCTATACCGTTCCATCTGTTTTCGTTCTGGTTCCGGTATTTCTGCTCGGCATTCATGAAGCTACCAAGAATAATCACCATAATGAAGGAGACGACAATGAGTAATCATGCCATACCCGTTGCCAAGGATAATGATGGCAAAAACATCTGGAAATTCCTGGTGAGTGAATTCAAGCCCAAAGGCAAAATATTCACCCCCTTTAATATCATTTCCGCTCCGATAATCCTGCTCGGCATCGTATTGATTGTCATCCGGTTCTGGAAAGGAATCGGATCTGTCACCAATCTTACCCAGGAGGTTCCCTGGGGATTGTGGATCGGTTTTGATGTGGTAACCGGCGTGGCCTTTGCCGGCGGCGCCTATGTGATCACCTTTATGGTGTACATCCTGAACAACCGTAAGTATCACTCCATTGTGAGGGTAACAGTCTTAAACGGATTCCTGGCCTATGTTTTTTATGCCGGTGCCCTGCTCCTTGATCTCGGCCGCCCGTGGAACGTGGTTAACCCGATCATTGGCAATAGTTTCGGCACCAACTCGGTTCTGTTCCTGGTTGCCTGGCATTTCCTGCTGTATATGCTGGCTGAACTGATTGAATTTTCTCCGGCAATAGCTGAATGGCTTGGCGCAAAACGGGCCCGAAAGATTCTTTCGGGGATGACCATTGCCGCGGTGATCTTCGGCATTACCCTTTCCACCCTCCACCAATCCGGATTAGGGGCATTGTTCCTGATGGCCCGTGACAAAATCCATCCCCTCTGGTATTCAGAATTTATCCCTGTTATGTTCCTGGTCTCCAGTATCTTTGCTGGTTTATCCATGGTCATTTTCGAAGGATCGATCAGTAGCCGTGTGTTTTCCAGCCAGATCAGCGAAAAACACCATGGAGAACACAACAACATTGTAATCAGCCTGTCGAGAATCTGCGCCGGGGCAATGCTGGCCTATTTTTTCCTGAACGTTCTGGTCTTTATTCACGACCGCCACTGGGATCTCCTTAATACACCAATGGGCTACTGGTACCTGCTGGAAATGATCGGTTTTGTTCTGGTTCCGATGATGCTTTTCTTTTACAGCTATCGGCGGAAGAGCTTAAACCTGATAAAGGTTGCAGCGATTATCACGATGCTCGGCGTCATTCTCAACCGTCTCAACGTGACGGTCATCGGGTTCAAATGGGAAGAGGCTGTCCGGTATGTGCCTTCCTGGATGGAGCTGGTAATTACGCTGACGGTAATCTTTACGGAGATCTGGATTTTCAGGTGGGTTGTACGGCGTATGCCGGTCCTCAGGGACTCGCCTCTCTGGGCGAAGGATGAGAAATAGTTTGTAAATCATTAAAAATAAATACAATGGACGGTTTTAGTTATCATAACATTTTCGAAACGAAAGGGATTGAATACATCGTTATTCTCAGCTTTTTCGCTATCCTCATCCCTTTCTGGATCCTGCTTAACCGGCGTGTGAATGTCAGGCAATCGGTACAGAAATTCCTGGGCACACTGACAGCCGGAGCCTTAAAGATTCCGCAGGGACTCTATTTCAGCAAGAACCACACCTGGACATTTCTGGAGCGCTCCGGTGCTGCCAAGGTAGGGATCGATGACCTGCTCATGCATCTGACCGGTCCGGTTAAAATCACGCCGTTTGCACAGTCCGGAGACACGATCTCCAAGGGCAACCTTTTGGCGGACATCGATCACAACGGAAAGTCGCTGAAAATCCTGTCTCCGGTATCGGGAGAGATTATCTCCATCAACCCCGTCCTTCAAAGCAATCCTGAGGTACTGAACCAGGATCCCCTGAAACAGGGATGGATTTGCCGGATCAAGCCAACGAATTGGATTGCCGAAACGCAAACCTACTACCTGGCGGAAAAGGCAACGGCCTGGACCGATGAAGAACTTGTGAAAATCAAAGATTTCCTCGCTTCTACCGCCAGAGGGCAAAATCCGGGAATGCAGCAGCTGATCCTTCAGGATGGAGGTGAGCTGCGCGACAACACTCTTTCCGAGCTCCCAAAAGAGACCTGGCAGGATTTTCAGAATCGCTTTTTAAGTCACCTTGATTAAAATCATTGAA
The DNA here is from genome assembly GCA_001769295.1 of Bacteroidetes bacterium GWF2_49_14. Classification (GTDB taxonomy): domain Bacteria; phylum Bacteroidota; class Bacteroidia; order Bacteroidales; family UBA12481; genus UBA12481. The sequence goes on from MEOR01000107.1 coordinate 5,134, forward strand.
AAACTCAACACTTATTGCTAACTTGTGTGAATTCCATAACACGAATCTCACATAAAAAGCATAACAGTGCCCGGGTTAAATAGTTCGCAAAACAATAATTGGATCGGGGGCCAGTTAGTCAGACGATACATCCAGTTCCGGTCGTCCATTTACAGCCGGGTGGTTCTGATAATTGGCCTTCTGTCCGTTTTTCTTTTGCTGGCCTATAACCTGATATACAGGACAGTAAATGATATCAGCCTCAATACGCTGATCTACCAGAACGGTAACAATGTCGGAAGCATTGTGGAGGGAGCACTCTATCACTCCATGCTTGAGAACAACAAGAGTCAGCTCCAGAACACTCTTGACCTGATTAATACCATGCCGGGTATTGAAGATGTCAACATGTACGACAGTGATGATAACCTGGCATACTCCTCCTTTTCAGATGACAGTGCCGGCCATATCAATCCCAATTGCAAAAGTTGTCATACCGATCTTAAGCAGCTGTTCCCGATCCAGGAAAAATCCTACCGGATCATCACAGGCGACAGTGAGTGCAAAATGGGGCAAACTGCCAGGAACACCCGGCACCTGCTGATCCGATCACCGATTGTGAACCAGCCCTCCTGCTATCTTAACACTGCCTGCCATGCCCATAGCCCGGAGGATCAGATTCTGGGATCTCTCTTTATTAAGCTACCTCTCAAGGGACTGGATCAGGCAGTTGACAGGTCCTCCCGTGAATTTTTCTTCCTGGCGGGTTTCATTACACTGGTTCTTGCCTCTTTCCTTATCCTTTTCACGCGGAGGCGAATCAAGGACCCATTGAACGCTGTTATCCAGGCCAGTGAGATCGTTTCCAAAGGGAATTATGCAGTCAGGCTGGATATAGGCCCTAATCAATTGGACGACATCCGGACCCTTTCCACCGCCTTCAACCAGATGCTTGAAAACCTGCAGGTTGCCAACCTGGAACTTGAAAACTGGTCGAAACAGCTGGAATATAAGGTCAGGAAGAAATCCGAAGAATTGGATGAGGTACAGAATGAACTGATCAACATCGAAAAAATAGCCTCCCTCGGCAAACTTTCCTCCTCGGTTGCCCACGAAATCAATAATCCACTGTCGGGAATATTGGTCTATGCCAAGTTGGTCCAAAAAAAACTTGGTAAACAGGAGATGGACCCGATCGCCCGGGAATCCATGCTGGGTCACCTGAAACTTATTGAAAATGAGACCAAAAGATGTGGAGATATTGTTAAGGGTCTGCTTGATTTTTCAAGAAAAGAGAAGGATAATTTCGAAATCCATCATTTGCACACCATCCTGCAGGAGACACACAACCTGATGCAACATCCAATGGCCATAGCCAACATTAATTTCAATACCGGTTTTTTAGCAGCGCAGGATAGGGTCTTCTGCAGCGCCAACCTGATAAAGCAGGCCTTTGTTGCCCTTCTGGTCAATGCTTCCGAGGCCGTTATGGAAAACGGAGAGATTTTGCTGACAACCTCCAATCCAGACACCGACTACATCAGGGTTGAAATAACTGACAATGGTTCAGGCATTTCCAGCCAGGACATGCCTCACATTTTTGAACCTTTCTTTACCACGAAACACAGTGGTACCGGAATAGGACTGGGACTTTCCATCGTACACGGCATTATACAAAGCCACAATGGGAAGATCGATGTTAAATCCGAGCCAGGCCGCGGAACCACGATTTCCATTTCCCTACCCTTATACAGAAATGAAGGAGAATAAGCATGGCAAGAAAAATTTCTATCCTGATCGTTGACGACGAACAATCAGTCAGGGATTCCCTTTATAACTGGTTTATTGAGGACGGATACCACGTAGAATGCGCGGAGCACGCCAAAAAAGCCCTGTCGATCCTGGAATCGGAAAGTTTTGACATTGTGCTGGCCGATATTAAAATGCCTGGAATGGACGGCCTTGAAATGCTCAGAAGGATCAAGACGCTGAAAAAAGATTCCATCATCATAGTCATGACCGCATTTGCCAGCGTTGACACTGCTGTTCAGGCCCTGAAGGATGGGGCTTTTGATTATGTGACCAAACCTTTTGATCCCGACGACCTGTCCCACCTGATCCGCAATGCTACCAAACAAATCTCCTTATCCGAAGAAAATGAGGCCTTGCGGGAACGGGTGGTTTCGTTGGAGAATGTGGAGGACATCATCGGGACCAGTGAGGCCATGTCACAGGTGCTCAGGGAAGTGGAAAGCGTAGCCCAGTCGAATTCGTCGGTGATCATTACCGGGGAGAGTGGCACCGGCAAAGAACTTATCGCCAGGGCGATTCACTCAAATTCATCCCGTAAGTTTTTCCCGCTGGTCAGCGTACATTGCGGCGCTCTCACGGAAAGTTTACTGGAGAGCGAGCTTTTCGGGCATGAAAAAGGAGCATTTACCGGAGCCATGTACAACCGTAAAGGCCGGTTTGAGATGGCTGACGGAGGCACGATTTTTCTCGATGAGATTGCTACGATCTCCCAAAAAATGCAGGTTGAACTCCTGAGAGTCCTGGAAACCCACAACTTTATACGCGTTGGCGGAAACAAGGAGATTTCCTCGGATTTCCGGGTCATCTGCGCCACCAACCGCGACCTGAAAGCCATGGTTGACTCAGGGAGTTTCCGGGAGGACCTGTACTACAGGCTGAACGTCGTAAATATCAGAATTCCTCCGCTCAGGGAAAGGTCCGGTGACATCCCCCTGCTGGTGGACTATTTTATCCGGAAATATTGCAATTCGATGAACAGAACGACGGTTTCGATTGATTCCGCTGCACTGAAACGCCTTCAGGAGTTCGACTTCCCGGGAAATATCAGGGAGCTGGAAAACATGGTGGAACGGGCCATAGTAATCGGAAACGGAAAGAAAATCACCCTGAAGGACCTGCCGATCCGGAAAATAACGGTACCCTCCAATGTGGAAAGCCTCGAGGAAATTGAAAAGGCCCATATACAGCAGGTTCTGTCGAACCACGAATGGAATATTACCCGCTCGGCAAAAGCACTGATGGTTGACCGGGTTACCCTCTATAACAAGATCCGGAAGTATGACCTGAAACCTTAGGTAAGGTGCCGCAAATTAATCTGATCTCATTTGGCCAGTTCGAGGTTGATTTTGTTCATAAAATCGCCGAGTCTGTGTCGCATGATTATAATTACAAGGTAGCGATTCGTGAAGGTCACCTCGACCTTGCAGATTTCTTCGACCCTACCCGCAGGCAATACAATGCCAATGAATTGCTGAAAATGGTTGACACTCTTTTTGGCGACAGCGGGGTCAAATCATTCGGATTATTCAATGTCGATCTCTTCATTCCGATACTGACCTATATCTTCGGGCAGGCCTTCCTGGGAGGCCGCACCGGGATTGCCTCGACTTTCAGACTCAGCAACGACCGCTACGGGTTAGCAAATAAGAAGGAAACCCTTCTGGAGCGAACCATCAAGGAGGTCAACCATGAATTGGGACACACATTCGGGTTGGTTCACTGCCACGTACCGGGTTGTGTGATGACTTCGAGCACATATGTGGAAGATATTGACCAGAAAAAATCCACCCTTTGCTCAAACTGCCGTGCACAGTTTTAGAGTAGAAATTTTGATTTGTGCAAAAATAACTTTAAATTGTAAATTTTATAACCAGTTTACCCTAATCATTTTAGTATAGTCCTGTGCTTCTCCACATTAAATACATGGTCAGCATCCGCTGTAAAATGGTGGTCAAATCTGAGTTAAAGAGACTCGGAATCCGTTATGCAAAGGTTGACCTCGGCGAAGTGGAGGTGAATGAATCCCTGACAGCCGATCAAAGAAATCAACTCAAAACAGCCCTGCTAAAATCAGGACTTGAACTGATGGATGACAACCGGGCCATACTGATTGAAAGGATAAAAAACACCATCGTTGAGATGGTCCATTACTCGGATGAACCCCTGAAAGTGAATTTTTCCGACTTTCTCAGCGAAAAACTTAACCACGACTACACCTACCTCGCCAACCTTTTTTCTGAAGTTACTGGCATCACAATTGAGCATTTTATTATCGCACATAAAATTGAACGAGTGAAGGAACTCCTCATCTATGATGAGCTGAACCTCACCCAGATTTCCTACAAGCTCAATTACAGCAGTGTTGCACATCTTTCAAATCAGTTTAAGAAGGTTACAGGCCTCACCCCCACTTTCTTTAAAAACCTCAAAGTCAGGAAGCGCACCGCTCTTACCCAGGTGTGAATTATGTAACTCTTTCCTGAAATTCTGTAACGCAAATCGGGCTGCAACAGCGGATCTTTGATCGTGATACTGTTTCACTTGTCAAAGGTCTGAAAATGAAAAAAAAAAGCGATGCAGGCGACCAGAATGAAAAAGTCTACCGTCAGCTTCTGCTGGACCATAAGCAGAATCTTGATTTGCTGATTGCCTCAGAAACACGTTACAGAAGATTGTTTGAATCTGCTCAGGATGGAATCCTGATCCTGGATGCGGAAACCGGAATGATTGTCGATGTCAATCCATTCCTGGTAAAGCTTCTGGACTACTCCAAGGAGCAGTTCATTCAGAAAGCCATTTGGGAAATTGGAATCTTTCATGACGTGATAGCCAATTATGACAAGTTTATTGAACTTCAGCAAAAGGGTTATGTCCGTTATGAAAACCTTCCCCTAAAGACATCCTCAGGAAAAGTTGTTCATGTTGAGTTTGTCAGCAATGTCTATTTGGTTAACGAAAACAAGGTAATTCAATGTAATATCCGTGATATTTCCAGACGGATACTGGCAGACGAAGCCCTTCTGAAAGCAAAAGAGCTTGCCGAAGAAAACGACCGCTTAAAAACCGCTTTCCTGCATAATATTTCCCATGAGATCCGGACTCCCATGAATGCAATCGTCGGCTTTTCGGAAATGCTAAACGAGCCCGACCTGACTGATAAAAAACGTATCCATTTCACAGGGATTATTATTCAGAGCAGCAACCAGTTGCTTTCTATTATCTCCGATATTGTGAGCATCGCCACCATCGAGGCCGGACAGGAAAAGATTGTCCGGGAGGAGATTAATATCGGGACATTTCTTACATCCGTGCAGGAACAGTTTGAATTCAAGGCAAGCAGACTTAATCTCAATCTGATCCAGGAGCCCACCGTTTCAGATCACGAGATCTGGTTCATTTCAGACGAAACAAAGCTTAATCAGATACTCAGCAATCTGATAATTAATGCCATGAAATTCACGTCCCATGGCCATGTCAGGTTCGGTGCGGAAATAATCGGTCAGGAGCTCAGGTTCTTTGTCGAAGATACAGGCCTGGGTATTCCTGCCGATATGTATGAGGAGATTTTCAAACGATTCCGGCAGGTTGAATCTACCGCTTCAAGAAAGTATGGCGGTTCGGGATTGGGTTTGTCTATCTCTAAAGCTTACGTTGAACTGCTGGGAGGAAAGATGTGGCTGACTTCCGAAATAAACACAGGGTCAACCTTTTATTTTACCATTCCCCTGGTTGAAACCCATCAATCCGTCGGTGCAAAACCTAAACCGGCCGGTCATAAACTGTTTCATACCCGTGAACTCAAAACGCTTCTGATTGCCGAAGACGAAGATTCAAACTTCACCCTGCTCGAGGAATTCTTGTCGGGGCTTAATTTCAACATTATCAGGGCAATAACCGGCATAGAGGCTTTAGAAAGCTGCAAATCAAACAAGAAAATTGATCTCATTCTCATGGACATCAAAATGCCTGAGATGGATGGTTGGGAAGCAACACAAATGATCCGGAAGTTTAGGCCCGACATACCGATCATCGCGCAGACAGCATTCTTTTCAGAATTGGATAAAACCCGGGCCATTGCATGCGGATGCAGTGATTATATCGCAAAGCCGATAAAACGGCAGCAATTAATTGACAAAATAAGGGCACAATTGATGAAGAGAAGCAATTAAAAACCCTATAAACAAATGATTGGTAAAGAGATAAAAATTCCTTTTTTCGCCAGGTCTTCGATTTTCCTGGTTGGCTTACTTGCACTGATAGCAATTTTATACCTGGCATCAAATATTCTTATCCCCTTGATTTTCGCCATCATGTTTGCCATTGTGTTGCATCCATTGGTGAATTTCATAGTACGGTTTAAAGTGAACCGGCTTCTGGCTATAATCATAACTCTTTTGATCACTGTGGTTGTCATTGCTGCATTTTTAGGGCTGATGATTTCCCAGGTGAGCCGGTTTGGCGAAACGTGGCCGATCCTGGTTGAACGATTCACCAGCATGATTGACCAGTCCATTACCTGGGCTTCCGGTTATTTCGATATCAATCCGGAGAAGATTACCGTGTGGATTTCAACTACCATGCGTAATCTGTTCAACAGCAGCACGGCAGCCATCGGTCAGTTGCTTCTCAATATCGGGGGGATCCTTGTGGTGGCGCTGATTATTCCGGTTTACGTTTTCATTTTACTTTATTATCATCCCCTGCTCATTGAATTCATTCGCAGAATCTTTATCAAAAACGACCCCACTCAGGTTAAAGAGATTGTATCACAGACAAAAACTGTGATCCAGGGGTATCTGATCGGGCTGATTATCGAGGCCGTTATCGTAGCCATCATGCAAACAACGGTGCTCTTTATTCTGGGTATTGACTATGCAATCCTCCTGGGCATTCTGGGGGCATTGCTTAATGTCATTCCTTACCTGGGAGGCATTGTCGCGGTAGCGATTCCAATGATGGTTGCCGTGGCGACCAAAGACTCGGCCTGGTATGCATTATATGTTATGATACTCTACTATATTATTCAACTTATTGACAATAACTTCATTGTACTCAAAATCGTTGCATCAAAAGTTAAGATCAATGCTCTCTTTTCCTTGCTTGTCGTATTTATAGGCAATGCAATATGGGGAATACCCGGCATGTTTTTGTCGATCCCTCTCCTTGCAATTGTGAAGGTGGTTTTCGACCACATTGAACCCTTAAAAGCCTGGGGATTCTTGCTGGGCGATACATTGCCACCCATTCTGGTGATTAAGCCAATACTTAAAAAACTAAAAATAAAACTCGATGATTGAGTTTAAACCCTATGAAAAACAGTCAAGCTGAAATCCTTTGTATCACCTCCTACCCTCCCAGGGTATGCGGAATAGCTACCTATTCACAGGATTTAATCAGGGCGCTTAATGATAAGTTCAGCAACTCTTTCAGAATCATCGTGTGTGCTTTGGAATCAGAAGACCATGGATTTGTTTATCCGCCGGAGGTCCATTATACCCTCAATACAGCTGTCCGGGAAGAATACACGGAATTGGCCAGGTCAATAAATGAAGAAGTGAACATCAGAATTGTGCTGATACAGCATGAATTTGGTTTTTTCAGGGAACAGGAATCCTCATTTCTCGAGTTTACCAGGGAGATCAAAAAACCTGTTATCATTGTATTCCATAGCGTCTTGCCTCATCCCGACAACCAGCTCAGGGAAAAGGTAACAGCCATTGCTGCCGCCTGCGAATCCCTGGTTGTGATGACCCGGAATTCTGCCCAGGTTCTTGTGGATGACTACGATATCGGTAAGGAGAAAATCTCGGTGATCCCACACGGAACGCATCTGGTACCCCATTTAAGCAAGGAATTCCTGAAGAAAAAATATGGGCTGAAAGGCAAGAAAGTTTTAACCACTTTCGGACTGCTGAGTTCAGGGAAAAGTATTGAGACCACATTGGAAGCAATGCCCGCAATTATCAAGGCGGCCCCGGAAGTTGTATTTCTGATAATTGGCAAGACGCACCCCGGGGTTCTGAAAGAGGAGGGCGAAAAATACCGGAGCCATCTGGAGTCAATGGTATCGAAGAACAAGCTTGAGGATCATGTACGATTCATCAACAGTTTTCTCCCACTGCCTGAACTACTTGAGTATTTGCAGCTAACGGATATTTACCTGTTTACAACCAATGATCCCAATCAGGCCGTTAGCGGAACGTTTGTGTATGCAATGAGCTGCGCCTGTCCCATCATTTCAACTCCTATTCCCCATGCAAAAGAGGTTTTAACAACGGACACGGGAATTATCATAGATTTCCGCAATTCAGGTCAGCTGGCAACGGCGGCCATCCGGCTGCTGAATGATGAGCCCCTGCGAAAAAATATCAGCAGCAATACTTTACAAAAGATCGTATCAACCGCGTGGGAAAATTCTGCGGTTGCACACGCCATGTTGTTTGAACGCATTGCCGTTGATACCGTGACCATCCGGTACAACATTCCGGAGATCAAGCTTGATCACCTCTACCTGATGACCACCCATACGGGGATTATTCAGTTTTCAAAAAGAAACCAGCCTGATCTTAGTACCGGATATACGCTGGATGACAATGCCCGGGCACTGGTGGCGATGTGTATGTATTTCAAAAGAACCAAGGATAAGGGCAGCATTTTCTTTATCCGGAAGTACCTGGGATTTATCAGCGAATGCCTTCAGCCGGCCGGGGATTTCCTGAATTACATGAATCAGGAAGAAGAGTTTACGGATCAAAATCGGAGCGAGAATCTTGACGATGCCAACGGAAGGGCAATATGGGCTTTGGGATACCTGGTCTCCTTTATCGGTCAATTGCCGCTGGAAATAATAGCAGAGGCTGAAAGAATTCTCGAAAAATCGTTGCTTCGCATTGGAACAGTACACTCAACAAGAGCTATGGCCTTCTTTATCAAAGGATTGTATTATCTTCATAGTGCTATAATCCTGCCGGCCAATCTTGACCTTTTAAAAACCCTGGCTACCCGGTTGGTAGAGATGTACAAGCATGAGTCAACCGAAAAATGGCAATGGTTTGAGGGGTACCTAACCTATGCCAACAGTATCCTGCCTGAAGCTATGCTTTATGCCTGGCAGGTAACCCGTGAACCCTTGTACAAGGAGATTGCGGTGTCCTCGCTGAATTTTCTTTTATCACAAACATTCACTGAAAATGGCATTAAGGTAATTTCCAACAAAAACTGGCAGTTGAAGGGGGAGAATCACGCACAGTTTGGGGAACAGCCCATTGATGTTGCCTATACCATTATGACCCTGAGCCGGTTTTATGATGTTTTAGAGGATGAGGAGTATCTGCAGAAAATGACCATTGCCTTCAATTGGTTCCTGGGGAACAACCACTTGCACCAGATCATTTATAATCCATGCACGGGAGGCTGTTACGACGGACTGGAGGAAACTCAGATCAACCTGAATCAGGGAGCCGAATCAACGGTCAGTTATCTGATGGCACGATTAACCATGGAAAAATACAGGTAAGGCATCATGAAGCACCTGCCGAGAAGAACTGTTGCGGTAATCGTTGCTCATCCAGATGATGAGACCCTATGGGCAGGGGGTACCATTCTTAGCCATCCGGCCTGGATGTGGTTTATCGTCTGTCTGTGCCGTAAAAACGATCCGGAACGTGCACCCCGATTTGAAAAAGTCTTATCGGAGCTTAAATCAGAAGGAATTATGGGTGATATGGAGGACGGGCCCGAACAGATTCCGATACCCGACAGGGAAACTGAACGTGCAATTCTCGACCTGCTGCCGCTCCGGCATTTCGACCTTGTCATAACCCACAATGTAAATGGGGAATATACCCGGCACATCAGGCATGAGGAGATCAGCAAAGCGGTACTTCGACTTTGGAGTGCGGGAAAAATTTCCGCTACGGAGTTGTGGACCTTTGCCTATGAAGACGGCAACAGGCAATACTTTCCCAAGGCTATTGAGGAAGCTCCCCTTAACCGGTTACTTACCAGAAGGATCTGGCTAAAAAAAGAGAGTCTCATTTTGAATACTTACGGATATGAGCCAGGCAGCTGGGAGGCCGAAACCATTCCAAAGTCTGAAGCTTTCTGGCAATTCACGAATTCCTATGACGCCATTAAATGGATTAAATCGGGGGGTAAACCAACATGAAAGTACTGGTATTATATGATTACCCACCGTCACCGGGAGGCCTGGCAACCCAGGGCGATCTTTTGTTTAAAGGACTTTCAGGACTTGGTGTTGATGCACATGCCGTTCATTTTGAATCTGCCCAGGAAAAGGAATGGTATTACCGCTGGTTTGAGCCTGACGTGGTGGTCGGTGTCGGATACTGGGGGCACACCCCGCAGCTGGTGCTTCACCCTCAACGATATGGTGTTAAACCTATCCCATGGCTGGTTGCCGATGGCT
>MEOR01000108.1:0-29764 GCA_001769295.1 Bacteroidetes bacterium GWF2_49_14
TTCCTTTTCAATTTTACATGGTTTAGTTAACATTGTCAAATCTAAAGGAAAGCCGGAATCTCCCGCCAGTTGCTCCGAGGCATGGGATTCCGGCCTGCGCCGGAATGACATCACCACATCACCGCATCATCAAATCATCCCATCATCAAATCAACTTTTCTCTTCCAGCCATCGGGAGAAAAACAGGTCATCCACCCGGTAGCCTTCACCGGAATCGCGGATCACATCTTTCTCAATCATTGCTTTAAGTGAAGTACTGACTGAACTGGGGGTCCCCAGGCTATGCCGGGCAATAAAACCCCCTGAAAGAACTGATTTTACATTGTTTTCCCGGGCCACAGCCCGCACCAGTTCGTACTGACGCGGAGCCAGCAGTTGGCGGTACTGATCAAATACTGGTTGCAATTCCATAAGAATTTCCCCGGTGACCTTACTGATGACAGCCGGCGATATCCTCGTATAGCCTTCACTATATAACCAGTTGCACAGGTACTGAACATAATAAGTGTGTCCCCTTGTCCATTCCAGCAACCAATCAATAGCTTCCTGTTCAATAATTCTTCCGCCTGATATAAACTTCTCTGAAATAAACCGGCCATACTCCAATGAATCTATCGGGTTCAGGAACATGATGCGTGTACTTTGATAAAATGGCCTGCTGGTTTGAGTAAACATGGCATTCATCAGGTGCATCCTGCTACCCGAAAAAATAAACCGAACCTGAGGTAATTGCTGTAGGATACCTCTCAACAGAGCCTCCATATTCTCTTCAGGGTAATCCATTATTTGCTGGAACTCATCTATCGCAATAATAATCTGGTTTTCTTCTTTCGATATCCGGTACAATAAGTTCTCCAGATTATCGGTTTTTTCAGCCTCCGAACGGGTGGAAATCTCTACCTCCGGAAGACCCGTAAAAGGATCCAATCGAATTACAGGATGGAATGATTTTAAAATATCCAGAACCTTATTTAACCTTCGCTTCCCGGATCCAAACGCCTGTCGGATCCATGCATTACCCAGAACATTTACAAATCCCTCCAGATTGCTGGTAGCCAGGATATCGGAATAAATCTTAATAAAATCATTAACTTCGGATTGAGCAAAAACATGTTTGATCAGTCCGGATTTACCCATCCGGCGAGGTGAAATCAGTGTTAAATTGTTTCCATTCAGTATTAATTTCACTATTTTCTTCGTCTCAGTCAAACGATCGCAAAAATAGTTACCGCCTAAGTATCCGGAAACAACAAAGGGATTTGAATCCAATTTTTTCATGACGTTAAATACATTACATTAATTATGTAACGGTTTTTACGTAATAAAATAGAAAAAGGTTTCGGGTTTCAACAAGAATGTGATGATTTGTTGATGTGGTGATGTGATGATGTGGTGATGTGATGATGTGGTGATGTGATGATGTCATTCCGGCGCAGGCCGGAATCTCCAGGCAATTGCACTTAGGGATGGGATTCCGGTTTTCGCCGGAATGACAGTTCTGGCGCCCGATACCCGAGACCCGATACCCGACACCCGCCCCCCTGCAACATTCCTCATTCCACATCCGACATCCTAAATAAAAAGCCCCATCGAATCAATTCCGATGAAAATCGTACGTTATTCTATCAACCTTTAAAGAGTATTTTGTCACGCCTCAATTCCATACCAAACCCCGATCCAACGGTACTGAGAAAATGCTCACGGTGTCACGCCCGGTCGCAGGAACAGCTGTATAAAGACTTCTATGCCTATGCCTTGTCCGTGACCCTAAGATTTATACCCAGCCGCGAAGATGCCCGAGAAGTGGTTAATGACGTGTTTATCAAAGTCTTTACACGTCTTAAAATCGAAATCCCCGACAATTTCACGGGTTGGCTGCGCCGGATTGTGGTTCACACGGCCGTGGACCGCTATCGGGCCAACCGCACCCGCAAGGAATTGCACTCCGATATCGGCGAGCCGCTTCCTCTGCCGGTTCCGGAAGAGATCCTCGACCAGCTGAATGCGGAGGATATTCTTAAGCTGCTGGATCAATTGAACGAAACCCCTCGGATGGTTTTTATCCTGTACGAAATCGAAGGGTACCATCATGATGAAATTGCCGGGATGCTTCAGATCGAAGCCACCACATCCCGCTCTCATCTGTTCCGGGCCAAGGCTTTTCTACGTAACTCCCTTTTAAACCTCACCCTCCATGAAAGAAACGCAGGATAAACAATGGATCGATAAAATAAAGGAGCTGCTGGAGAATTACACTCCCGCCGATCCACCCGTTGATTGGAAGCAGGTTCAGCACGAACTGAACCGCACCCTTCCACGGGCAGCCCGATGGCTGCTATGGCTCAGAAAACCATGGGTTTACGGAATCCTGTTTAGTGCCGCTTTGATCACGGGAGCCATTTGCCTTTACCCTGATGTTATGCCGGGTGCGAAGGAAGGGTATGAGGTAACGGGGTTCGGGGGACGGGAGGAAGAAGAAAGAATAAAGAGTAAAGATCAAAGAAAGAGTAAAGAGGAGAAAGATCGGAAAGAAGAACAGGAGGTTTCAGCGGAGACCTCATCCCCAGCCCTGGTAACAAGGTTCGAAGAGATCAGTAACCCACCGTCATCCGCCCTTGTCATCCCCGCGAAGGCGGGGATCGCCCCTCCCTACCACCCGACTGACTCGGCAGCACTTGTCATCCCCGCGAAAGCGGGGACCGCTCCCCCCTACCACCCGGCTGCCTCGGCAGCACTTGTCATCCCCGCGAAAGCGGGGACCGCTGCCCCCTACCACCCGGCTGATCCGGCAACAAAAAAACCCCGCCTCGATCTCCGATCCATCCGCCTTCCCGGCGACCCCTGGAAAGTTGGTCTTGGCTACGAATATCTGCCTATTATTCAGCCCGATACGGGAAGAGGCAGTTATCGTGGATTCAACATCCGGTTCAGCAAGGAGGTTTCGGAACAGTTGTGGGTGGGTACCGGACTTATCCTCGGCAGAATCGACCTGATCGACGTGTCGAAAAACTGGGTTCGCGATTGGTCGAAAACCGATTCACTCGGGACGATTTACCTCCGCGACAGCACCACCTCCGAACACCGGTGGCAGAAGCATGCCGCGATCCCCCTGACAATCACATGGGACTTGTTCCGGAACAGGAACTTCGCAATCCCGTTGAGTACAGGCAGCACCCTGGGATGGGTCTACTCCCTACGACATTTTGATGTTTATGAGAATTCTGGAAAAGGCGGAGGCGGATCGCCTTCAGAATTCACCTACTTTATTTCGGCTGACCTGAGCCTGGGCTATGAGGTCTTTTACCGGTATGGCCTGTCCGCCATACTTTCAGCCGAATACCACCGCATTTTAACCGGTCGCAGGTCCTACGGATTCGGACAGAATTTTATCGGAGCCCGCATCCTGATTAACCTTGATTTTAGTGAAAAGAAATGGAGATGAAAAGATGATGTGGTGATGTGATGATTTGGTGATGCTGAGAAAAATATTTTAATCACTTAACCGTTAACCTATTAAACTAACCGTAATGCTTTGTTCCAAACTTCATATCTGATAGGCCATGTTCCGTAAAACCATTTCAGTCGTAATACTCTTTGCTACTGTACAAATGAGTATGGGGCAGTTGACTACGGATGATCTTTCCGGCAGGATCAACCTTTTCAATACCGCGGTACCTTTCCTCACCTTACCGGTGTATCCTGCAATCAACGGGATGATTACCTCCGTACCTGACGGCACTCCGGGGCCCGGAATTTACAGTAACCACGGACTTCTGGCACTAGACAAAAACAGATTTCATTATACCCTTAATTATTATCCATGGAACCGTCATGATGTAGGCGGTGTTAACTTGTTTGGTGCGGGTGGCAGCTACCGATTGAATGATAAACACACTGTGGGCATCGACTTTCAATTTTTTTCATTGGGCACAAATCTTTCATCAAGTGGGATTCAGTATAATCCATTTGAGCTTGCCGGAAGTCTGTTCTACACCTATAACCTTAATAGACTGACCGGCTTAGGTGTCGGATTGAAATATATTCATAGCGACCTTATTTGTAATTCCTGCATCCCGGGCAGCACGAGCACTCCCGGTAAGTCAATTGCCGCTGATTTGAGTTTTGCCAGGAAATTCATCGGGCGTAATGGAATTGTGGACCACATACTGGGGATTTCACTTAATAACGTAGGTACCAAAATCAGGTATACCAAAAACAGTGACCGTAACTTTATCCCGACAACCCTGAAAGTGGGATACGGATTTCAATTAAATTTCAGCAGCCACCAAACATTGTCCGTCTCCTATGAGGGCTCAAAATTACTGGTCCCTACCCCTCCGGTATATTATTCTGACTCAATTGACCAAAACGGGGAACCTGTTATTGAATTCGGGTACGATTCGAAGATCGGAGTATTCAGGGGAATGATCCAATCGTTTTATGATGCACCCGGAGGTATAAGGGAAGAATGGCATGAGATCACTCACGCTATCGGTTTAGTTTACCGTTACCGATTCCTCTCCGCAGGTATGGGTTATTATTATAAGAGTCCGTATAAAGGCAACCAGGAGTTTTTCTCAGCGGGAATTTCAGGAAATTTCAGAACCACCTTGGCCGGTTTTTCACATTGCCGCCTGAGCGTTTCTTACCTGCTTCCGATTAATCAAAACCCCTTCCGGCCGGTTACCTTCCAGGTCGGACTGTGCTTAACAATGAGTTAAAAAAGAGGTACCACTGCACCTGATATTTCACGTGTAAGCAGGAGATTCCGGCTTCCGCCGGAATGACAGCACCACATCATCACATCAACAAATCAACACATCATCACATCATCACATCATCACATCATCACATCATCACATCACCACATCAACCAATCATCATATCAAATAATCAGCCTCCGTAACTCGCGCGAAAACGCCTTCCTTAATTCTTCAAGCTGCCTGCGGTTTTCGAGGAGTTCCCCGATGAGGTGGTCATCCTCGGAGCCCTGAATCACGCGGATCTGTTCGTCGATCTCTGCGATCATCTGCTTGACTTTCTTGCTCCGGTAGGAGGAAAGGGTTTCCGGGGCAATGTCCTTTAGCATCTGTTCTTCGGTCCTGACGTAGGCGCCTCCCTTTTCGTGGATCTTGCTGATCTGGTGGCCGGGTGTGAGAAGATCTACCGCAAGCTGGCTGATTTCGGGATCCTGGTGGTTGGTGAAATAGGTCTGGAGGCGTATGTCCTCACGGCCCCAGATGGATTGAAACTCCCGGAACACCTTGGCATAGAGCGGATTCTCAGGAATAAGCCCGTCAGTTTCCATCTCCTGCAGGAAAAACTCACCCACGCTCACGGGCACCAGTTCCCCGCGCTTTTCGCCAGCCAGATCGTAGACTTTCTTATCGGAATAATTGAGCATCAGTCGTATAATCTCGCGCTCTTCGGTTTCAAACAATGCGGTACCTTTATCGGGGGCAGCAACCTGCGGGGTTTGTCGGGGTGAAGTGTAATGAGGCTCAGACGCATAGCTTCCTCCTCCGCGCTTTTGCTCCCACTGCTTGCGCTTCATGCGAGCAGCCTCGGTGAAAAGAATTTGTTCTTCAACACCCAGTAAGCGGCTGCACTCCTGCAGGTATACCGTCCGTTCGATCCGGTCGGGCACCACGGAAACCGACCGCACCACCTCCTGGATCAGCTGTGCACGTTTTACCGGATCCTTACCCGAATCCTTGAGCAACAGCTTGGTTTTGAATGTGATAAAATCCGTTTCGTTCTCCTTCAGGTATTGTAGCAGGTCGGTGGAGCTGTGCGTACGTGCGAAAGAATCGGGGTCCTCTCCTTCCGGCAGGGGCACTACCCTGACATGCATGCCCTGCTCCAGCACCATGTCGATGCCGCGCAGGGAGGCCTTGATGCCGGCTGAGTCCCCGTCATATAATATGGTGACATTTGGGGTAAACCGCTTGATCAGGCGGATCTGGTCCTCGGTAAGCGAGGTGCCGGAACTGGCCACCACATTCTCGATGCCCGCCTGGTGCATCGAAAGAACATCGGTATAGCCTTCTACAAGGATGCACTTGTCTTCGCGAACCACCGCATTCCGGGCCTGATAGATCCCGTACAGCGTGGCCGACTTATGGTAGATCTCGGACTCCGGGGAATTCAGGTACTTGGCGGCCTGCGCATCACTTCGAAGTATTCGCCCGCCGAAACCGATCACCCGTCCGGCCAGGTTATGAATCGGGAACATCACTCTTCCGGCAAAACGATCGAACAGATGATCATTCCGGTCAATTCCCAGCCCGGTTTTCTCCAGATAATCTTTCTTGTATCCGCTCTTTAATGCCTCCTTGACAAATGCATCCCGCTGCTCCAGGGAATACCCCAGCTCAAACTTATCAATGATCTCCCGGCGAAACCCGCGTTCCTTAAAATAGCTCAGCCCCACACTGGTACCCTCCTCGGTCTCAAGCAGGATGCGGTGATAATACTTCCGGGCAAACTCGGTAAGTATCATCATCGATTCCCGGTCGTTCTTCTGTGCAATCTCCTCGGCTGTCTCTTCCGTTTCTGCAACCTCGATATGGTACTTCTTCGCCAGCCACTTCAATGCTTCGGGGTACGAAAGGTGTTCATGCTCCATCAGGAAGTTGACCGAATTGCCACCTTTCCCGCATCCGAAACACTTGAATATCCCCTTGGAAGGAGAAACGGTAAAAGATGGAGTCTTCTCGTTATGAAACGGACAGAGCCCCAGGAAATTCACCCCGCGCCTCTTTAAACTCACAAAATCCCCAACCACATCGGTGATTTCGGCAACCTGAAGAATCCGTTCTATGGTGGCGTAGTCGATCATGAGGACGAAGATAGGAAAAAGACGGATGACCGACGACGGACGACTGACTTCGGTCATCGGTCATCCGTCGTCCGTCCGGATCGACAAACGGTCGTTTTGGATCGACCAATGGCGAACGATCTTCTGAAGTATAACGTACTTTAACACCGCATTAACGGGAATTAACATAAACCCGTCTTAGCTTTGTTCCGGTAATAATTAATGAGATGAAAAAGAAGTTTACGATACTCTGCCAAATCATATCACTGCTATATGTTGCCATCTGCCTGGTGGTTCTATTTAAAACCCAGGACAGGTCAAATTCCGATTATGCACGTGCCAAAAAATGCAACACGGAATCAGTGAATGAGCCGATTGAGCGTGTTCACTCCGGATCGGTCAGAATGCTGAGCAACTGAGCCACGCCAGCCGACGCTTTTTCCCGGATAAAGGTTACCCTGCGGCTGCTCCCCACCGCTGTTTCATTCGGATCGATCAGATATACGGGCACATTCCGCGAAACATAATCAATGAGACTTGCAGCCGGATAAACCTGCAGGCTGGTTCCCACTACCACAAAAACATCGGCACCCTCCACCTCTTTTATCGCCCTGTCCATCATCGGCACCGCTTCGCCAAACCAGACGATATGCGGACGGAGCTGCGATCCCTTTTCACACCTGTCGCCCCATTTCAGCTCACTCCCGGGGATATCGTAAACCAGGTGCTCATCTGCCGTCGACCTGGATTTTTTCAGCTCTCCGTGAAGGTGAAGCACAAAAGAACTTCCGGCACGCTCATGCAGATCATCCACGTTCTGTGTGATGATCCGTACATCGAAATATTTCTCAAGCCCGACCAGCCCTGTATGTCCCGCATTGGGGATAGCAGTGAGCAAAGCTTTTCTGCGTTCATTGTAAAACCGCAGCACTAGTTCCGGATTCCGCTGCCATGCTTCAGGTGTGGCCACTTCTGATATATCATACTCCTCCCACAGCCCTCCCATTTCGCGGAAGGTTTTCAGCCCGCTCTCCGCCGAGATGCCGGCGCCGGAAAGAACAACGAGACGTTTCATGTTGTAGGTTACTGGTCACTCGTTAGGGTTCGAGGTTTTGGGTTTATGGTCCGGGGTCGCATTTATCTCACCCTATACCCCAAACCTCATTCCTCATACCCAATCATCTCATCATCTCATCATCTCATCATCACATCATCAAATCAACAAATCAACAAATCATCGTTCTATCACCCTAAACCTCCCCACCTTCCACATCTCATCCTTTCCCAGGAATTTCCAGTAATACAGCCCGGGCTTCAGGTTGGTTACCCAATTTATCAGGTTGGATGCTTCTGGTTCTACCTCGATGATTTTTGCACCCTTGTTATCCACAATTACCAACCGGTAGCTGTCATAAGGATCAGGTGTCCACCTGATTTTGAGAGTATCCTCGGAAGTAAATATTGTTTCCGGACCCGGACCTTCGGTTTTCGGATCGGTCCCCGACCGGTAAACCGCGCCCACCAAGAGCTCCAGGGTCGGGTCGGGCACAAATGCCTGTGCATACCGCACGGTGTCGGGTCTCGTTCCCGTTGGGGCGACCGGTGGTCGCCCGTGTTTCCTGCGTACGGGGGTTGAATCGGTTGAAATGGTTGAATTGGTTGAAGTGGTTGAAATGGTTGAATTGGTTGAATAGGTTGAAGTGGTTGAAGTGGTTGAAGTGGTTGAAGTGGTTAAAGTGGTTGAATTGGTTGAGTCGGTGGTAAGGGTTGCCATTCGTTCAGGCTCCGGCTTTTCCGGCCGGAGCTGCTGAATTACCCAGGCGATAAGGGCGACAGCGGCAATGGCTGCAACAAGACGGACGACGGATGACAGACGACGGACGTTTGTCGTCGGTCGTCCGTCGTCCGTCATCGGTCGTCGGTCGTCTGTCGTCGGTCGTCCGTCGTCCGTCAAATCAACAATGTCCGCCACCTCCATCGCCTCCGCCCTGCACCATGCGCATTCCTCCATGTGCAGAAGCAGTTCTTCCGGCACCACATCACGGTCTCCACGGAGGAATTCGGCATACTGCGCAAGTTCATTCTCGCCCAAATGCCGGCCGGAGTCCGGTTTGATTACATATTTTTTCTCTTCTTTCATCCTTATATATAGATGCGGTTTCCTCGAAGAACTGGAAAAAAGTTACGAATTATTTTTTTCACTTTCTGCCTTTTCGATCAGAATAAGCAGTATCTCAAGCGTATACGCTGACCGGGGAGGTTTTCCGTTCATCAGGGTCAGAATCTCCTCCAGCCGGTTCTCAAACCACTTCCTTACCGCTTCTTTTGAGCGGCTTTTAGCATCAAGCTCCGACAAAACCTCACTCACAATTTCCAGTTTCTCCCGCTTGTTCTTTTTAAAGGATTGATTGAGCCGCCGGGCCAGCTCCGGCTCCCTGCCTGCAATGTCCGTCTTGCCAAAGCGGGTGATATCCTCCGGCTGGATATCGAGATCTGCCAGCACCCGGAATGTCACCCACAGAGCAGGCTCATCGCGGTAAAACATCCGGATGGCACGCTTCAGCCGCTCAAATTCCTGCTTTATGATGACAGGGTCGGCCGGAGAATCGTTCCCCGGCTGCTCGTACAGATCTGCTGCGGGCTCAGCTACGATCCTCAGCTTCCTGAACTCTTCCAGGCAGAGGTTCCTCACCACCACCGAAAAATAGGTTCTGAACCGGCTTTTGTAATTATACTGGCTCCGGATCCTGGGCATGCGCTCCACCAGCTTCCGGTTAACGTCCTGTACCAGGTCGGAGATCTCCCGTTTCGGCAGATACCCCTTATAGGCAAGGCTTTTCACAATGATGCGGATAACAGGCTGGTATTTAAGAAGGAGCTTTTCGGGATCCTCCCGCAACATCCTGATATCGGAGTCGTTCTGCACGCAGGCTAATTAATCAACCACATCGAACAGGTAGGAGTTGTTTGCCCGGAGCTTTGCATCGGGACCAATCGTATATCGGGATTGAGACTCCTGCTCGGTGAACATCTCCTGCTGAACCGGAAATTTTTTCCGCTTGTAGGCAGGGACCCGTTCAACTTCGTCGATCAGATCGGGGTTCGATATGCTGTGGTAGTTAAACTGCCTAAGCCGTTCGTTTTTCATTTTTTCCTCGGCCGGATCCGGTGATTCCTGATGGCTGAAGTGGATCGAGTCAGCCAGCGGCTCTCTCATGTTGACCGTTAATCCCTCATCGAAAACCGGTTCAGACTGCGCAGGTGGAGCAGGAGGAGGTGGTGGTGGTGGTGGAGGTGGCGGAGGCGTCACCGCTGCCCTTGGTTGCCCGGGTGCAGTGGCTGGCTTCGAATCCAGGCGGATCACCTCCCGCTTTGGCGGGTTCAGGCTGATCCAATCGGGGATAGCCTCATCGCTGAAACCGGTAGCCACCAGGGTGATCCGGATTTCATCAGTCAGGGTTTCATCGGTGCACGTGCCCCAGATTACGTTGACAGAGCTGCCGGTACGGCCGGTAATGATATCGGTGATGATGCCCACCTCGTCTACGGTGATCTCATCCCGGCCCGAGGTTATATTGAGCAACACGCGGCTGGCGCCACGGATGTCATTGCTGTTAAGTAGCGGGGAGGTGATGGTCTCATCGATGACCTGCCGTGCCCGGTCGTATCCCCTGGCGGTGGATGATCCCATGAAAGCAATGCCGCCGTTGATCATCACCGACTGAACATCGGCGAAGTCGACGTTTATGTACCCATGGATGGTGATGATCTCTGCGATGCCCTTGACGGCAAGCAGCAGGATGTCGTCGGCCTTTTTAAAGGCTTCACCCAGGGAAAGGCTGCCATACATCTCACGTAGTTTTTCGTTGTGGATGATCAGCAGTGCATCCACTTCGTCTTTAAGCCTTTTTATGCCCTGGAGTGCCTGGTGCCGGCGGGTCGGACCCTCGATCGTGAACGGAAGGGTAACCACCCCCACCGTCAGGATATTGAGTTCCTTGCAGGCGCGTGCCACCACCGGCGCCGCTCCGGTTCCGGTTCCCTTTCCCATGCCTGCAACGATAAACGCCATTTTGGTGTTGCGCTGGAGGATCTCGGAAATCTCATTGATGCTCTCAATGGCAGCCTGCTCGCCCACATCGGAACGGTTTCCCGCACCCCGTCCCTCAGTCAGTGTGCTGCCCAGCTGTATCTTCCGGTCAACCGGACTTGCAGCCAATGCCTGTGAATCGGTGTTGACCACCAGAAAGTCCACATCGCGGATACCGGCACTGTACATTCGGTTGACAGCATTGCATCCGCCGCCCCCCACACCGATAACCGTGATAATAGGTTCCTCATCTGCAGGAAGGTTGAAAGTAACCAGATCGTCAAACATAGGTTTAGGGAATAAACGGTTATTTTAATTCGTCATCTTTTTCGTCGAAAAGGGAACCAATCCAGCCAAAGGTTTTCGGTTGCCGCTGCTTCTTCTCCTTAACCTTCCTGCCTCTCGCGGCAACGGGTTCAGAAACAACATCAACCTCATTTTCAACCAGTTCCGGCTCGAAACCCTCCACATC
Source organism: Bacteroidetes bacterium GWF2_49_14 (assembly GCA_001769295.1). GTDB lineage: Bacteria > Bacteroidota > Bacteroidia > Bacteroidales > UBA12481 > UBA12481. The sequence continues at coordinate 11,383 of MEOR01000108.1, forward strand.
CATCGGGACATCTTCAGCCTTCTGCTTGACTCCGAAGATATCCACCGGAAGCGTGGGAGCTCCCACGGTATTCTTCCGCGGATACTGAACCTGCTTGAAATCCGGTACGATATCGCCCAGGCCGGTTTCGGTCTGCAACCCGGTAGCCACAATGGTAACGCTCAGACTGCTCCCGAGGGTTTCGTCGGTGGTGTTTCCCCAGATAATATCAGACTGTATCTCCGTGCAATGCTGTATGAAATCCATGATTTCGGTAATCTCGTCCATCAGCACTTCCTGCTCTTTGGAAGATGATATATTCAGCAGGATATTCCGCGCTCCCTTGAGATTGTTATTATTGAGGAGCGGAGAAATAAGCGCTTTGCTGATCGCCTGGTAGGCCCTGTTTTCACCTTCAGCGACCCCGGATCCCATGATTGCCACGCCGCTTCGCTCCATCACGGTTCTGACATCGGCGAAGTCAACATTCACATATCCGTGAACCGTAATGATCTCTGCGATACCTTTTGCCGCCATCGCCAGAACATTGTCTGCATGACCGAAGGCCACCGACAGGGGCTGATCGCCGTAGATATCCCGCAGGCGGTCGTTGTGGATCACGAGCAGGGCATCCACATGGTCCTTAAGATTCCGGATCCCTTCGACAGCCTGGTTCCACCTTTTCTGTCCCTCAAAGGCAAACGGAAGGGTTACGATACCCACTGTGAGGATACCCATCTCAGTGGCAGCCTCTGCAATGACCGGCGCTGCTCCCGTTCCGGTACCCCCGCCCATCCCGGCGGTGAGAAAAACCATTTTGGTGTTGTCGGACAGAAAGTTCTTGATATCGTCAAGGTTCTCCAGTGCTGATTCACGGCCTTTACCCGGCTCGTTGCCGGCTCCGCGACCGAAAGTCAGGGCCTTGCCCAGTTGCACCCGGTTGGGAATCGGACTGCTTTGCAAGGCCTGGTTATCGGTATTGCAGATGACAAAATCCACCCCACGGATACCCTGGCGGTACATGTGGTTGACAGCGTTGCTTCCGCCGCCTCCAACCCCGATAACCTTAATAATGGATTTAGATCCCCGGGGTAAATCGAATTGGTAAACATCCTCAAACATAATGTGAGATTTATGGTTAAAACCGATTAGTATCGTCGCTAAAAAAACTGCTCCACCCTTTTTGTATCTTCTCCTTTAATCCTGATCCAACGCCCTGGCCTGCACTCTTTTTACGGAATGTGAAACCGGAACGGGATCCGTGAGTCGCCCCGCCATAGGAGCCCTCGATGATGAGTCCGATACCGGTGGAATACATGGGCTGAAAAAGCTCCTCATCGGATTCGGAAACCAGAAACTGATTCGGATACCCGATTCTGACATCATATCCGGTCTTGAATTTTATGAGCTGCGGCAGGTTCTTCAACATGGCTCCGCCGCCGGTCACCACGATTCCGGCACTTACTTTCTCGGCGTATCCGGAATTGTCTATTTCAAAGGCAACGGCATCAAGGATCTCCTCCATGCGGGCCTGGATGATGTAAGCCAGGTTCTTGAAAGAAATTTCACGCGGATCACGCCCGCTGATGCCGGGAATGGTCACCACCTTGTCGTCGGCCGCCGTATCGCCCATGGCCGATCCGAACTGAACCTTCAGCGCCTCAGCCTGCCTCAGGAGAATCGAACACCCCTCCTTGATATCGTTGGTAATGACATTGCCGCCGAATGGAATAACGGCAGTATGCCTCACCACATCATTATAAAAGACTGCGATATCCGTGGTGCCGCCACCGATATCAACCAGCACAACGCCGGCTTCCCGCTCATCGGCGGTCAGAACGGCTGTTGCAGAAGCCAGCGGCTCAAGAATGAGTTTCTTCACCTTAAGCTCCACGCGCTCGATGCATTTGCTGATATTTCTCGCTGAAGCAACTTTCCCGATCACCAGGTTGAAGTTAGCCTCAAGCAGCCGGCCCGACATACCCACCGGCTTTGTTACATCGGTTTCAGAGTCAACAATGTAACTCTGAGGCATCACATGAAGAATTTCCTCGCCCGGATCCAGCGGCGTGTGCGACATCTGGTCATGCAGATAATCCACATCCCCCTGGCTGATCTCCTCGTTATCGATATATTTTGAGTTCCGGTTCTTCATGCTCTTGATGTGCTGCCCTGCGATGCCGACATACACTTCACCCATGCGGTAACCGGCTTTCTCTTCAGCCTGCTCCTTGGCCAGCTCAATGGCGCTGACCGTCTCGTCAATATGCACCACCACACCCCGCTTCACTCCGCTCGAGGGGGCATTCCCCAAACCCAGGATCTCAAACTTCCCATCCTCGGTCTTCTGCGCAATCATCGCCACAATCTTCGTGGTCCCGATGTCAATCGCCGAAATAATCTCTTTCTTAGCCATATCTGATCTTATCTTATCGTCTAATTATCTTGTATCTCTCTTTCTTCTTTCGCCTTTTTTCTTTCGCCTTCTCCAAGAGTATCCCTCACCATCCGTATCGAATCCCTTTCCATCCGCTGCTCCTTCGTCCACTTCCTGGCAACCACCTGGTTGCTGTAGGCGAGGTTGATTTTTGAATACTTATCCCATCCTACATTTGGGAGTGCCTGGTCATAGAAAACCTTTAGTTTGGCCAGCTTCCACTCATAATCTCCGGCATTTCCGAAGAATATCCGGTTATCACCCACTCTCGGCACCAGCTCAAGCGTATGGTCAGGGAAAACCTGGATTTCGCTGACCAGCGAATTCAGAAAACGATCCCTGATGATATAGTTAACCACTTCGAAAAGACTGTCTATCAGAAATTTATGATCCCCAGCTCCGGTCACCATCATGACTGGGGCAGAGTAACGGTCGGAAATGGGCATCTCCTTTCCCTCGGAATCGATATAAAAAGACACGTAAGTGCTGACATAACGCATGACCGGCCTGCGCTGCCAGACCGTAATGAAAAGAATTCCTCCGGGGGTGCTGTATACCACGGCATCCTTAACACCAGGTACCGTTTCAACAGTCGACTTAACCTGATCGCGGTTGAGTGACTCAATCTGGCTTCCAACGATCCGGATGCCCTTGCCGGACAGAATATCTGTAACGTCAGCGGCCTGAATGAACCTGCTCTCCAGGCTGTCGGACACGATCACCCGCACTGCCTTGAAAGTCTGCTGTCTCAGATGCCCCTCGGTAAACCAGAGGCTAACACCGAGATAGGCAGCCAGGATGGCCCAGGATAGTATGTTCAGGATCTTACGCCACATTCTCTTCCAGATATTTAACGATCGGATCACTAAGTTGGTCAATGTCACCGGCCCCGATGGTAAGTAAAACCTCGATATCCAGACCGGGCAGACGACCCGCCAATTCCTGCTTGCTGCACATCTGCCTGGGAATTCCGGACACCATGTCGAAAATCAATTTCGAATCAACCCCCTGAATCGGCTTCTCACGCGCCGGATAAAGGTCAAGAAGTATAAGCTCATCAAGCCGGCTCAACTCTTCAGCGAAACCGGCTGCAAAATCGCGGGTCCGGGAATAGAGGTGCGGCTGAAAAATGCCCGTAAGCTTTTTCCCGGGGAATAACAGCCTGAGCGACTGGACAATAGCCCTGATCTCATTGGGATGATGTGCATAGTCATCCACATAAACGACGCCCGACCGGTTAAACCTGACATCGAACCGCCTGACGATTCCCTCAAACGCCCTCAAGCCCGAGCGAATGCCTTCGGCACTGACTCCCGCCAAAATGGCAAGTGAAGCGGCCGCAACGGCATTCTCAACATTGGTGATTCCCGGCACCCGGGTTACAACGCCTTTAATAGCTCCCTCGGGGGTTGCAATATCGAAACTGTATCCCAGTCCCGCCTGGCGGATATTCAGCGCATGAAAATCAGTATCGGTTTCGTTAAGGCTATATGAATAAAGTGTTAGGTTTCTTCCGGGATCCGGCACAAGGGGAAGTCCCTTTTTGATCACCACGCTGGAATCCCTTCGGATCCGGTTGACAAAGTCCGTAAAGCCTTGAACCAGGGTCGGGTAATCGCCGTAAATATCCAGGTGGTCGGCATCCATTGAGGTAATGCAACCCAGATAAGGATCGAGCCGTAGGAATGACCGGTCAAACTCATCTGCTTCCACGACTGCAAATCGCGAAGTATCCGAAAGTGTCAAATTGCTTTTTATGCTCTTGCTGATCGCTCCAAGAAAAGCAGTACATCCGGCACCCGATTCAATGAGGATCTGCGTGATCATGGCGGTGACGCTGGATTTGCCGTGCGTGCCGGCTACGGCCAGGCTGTCGTAGGATCGGGTAATCAGGCCGAGAATCTCCGAACGCTTATGCAATACAAAGCCGGCCTCATTCAGGAACAACAGTTCCTTCATGTCCTTCGGAACTGCCGGCGTGTAAACGATCAGCGTCTGGGGCTCACCCTGGTTCCGGGTTACCGCAAACGGGATCATGTCGGGATTGTCTTCGTAATGGATCGATATTCCCTCCGATTCCAGGGCACGCGTCAGCGGCGTGGAGGTCCTGTCATATCCCGCAACAGCCTTCCCCAGGCTCCGGAAAAATCGAGCCAGGGCACTCATTCCGATGCCTCCGATTCCCAGGAAATAAACTCGTTCGATGCGATCCAGTACCATGGTGAAGATTTACGGTTGACGATTTACGGTTTACGATTAAGGAGTTTAAGGGCAAGGTCGGCGATGGTGTGGGTGGCATCAGGTTTGGCGAGGGCTGTCATGTTTTTGGCCATCTCTGCCAGGGCCCGCTTGTCATCGATCAATTCCATCATCTTGTTTATCATTTTATTACCGGCTTCGGCATCGCTGATCATCTGTGCAGCGCCGGCCTCGGTAAATACTTTTGCGTTTTTAGTCTGATGGTCCTCTGCCGCGGCCGGAAAGGGTACCAGAAGGGCAGGTTTCCCCACCACGGCCAACTCAGAGAGGGTAATGGCTCCCGACCGGCAAACTGCCAGGCTGGCTATTGCATAGGCCTCATCCATGTTATAGATGAAGTCATGCACGCGAATGTTTTTGGCATCGGCTTTTTCGACGCTTGCCTTTGCCTCAGCGACAAAGTTGGTGCCCGTTTGCCAGATAATCTGCACGGGCGCGGCGGCCAGCCGCCCGGCAGCTGCAGCCATGCAATGGTTTAGGGTCCTGGCTCCGAGGCTTCCTCCAATTACAAGAATAACGGGAACCTCACAGCTAAACCCGAATGATCCGAAAGCTGCGGCGAGGCGGTCAGCGGGCAGAACCAGGTCGGTGCGGACCGGATTACCCGTGACGACTATTTTATCCTTGGGGAAATATTTTTCCATCCCGGGATAGGCTACGCAGATATGATTCACCTTTCCTGCCACGAGCCGGTTGGTAACCCCGGGGAAAGCGTTCTGTTCCTGAAGGATGACCGGGAGATGTTTTTGTGTTGACACCCTGAGGACCGGTCCGGATGCAAAGCCTCCCGTGCCAACAACCAGATCGGGATTAAAGTCCCTGACGATCTTTCGTGCCTTGACCAGGCTCATCAGCAGCTTGTAAGGGAAGAGAAGATTTTTCATCGTCAGGCTCCGGTGAAATGCGGTAACCGGGAGTCCGACAATTTTAAATCCGGCGCGCGGTACTTTCTCCATCTCCATCTTACCCAACGCACCGACAAAGAGAATCTCCGTATCCGGCGCAAGCTTTTGAACCTCGCGGGCTATGGCCACAGCCGGATAGATATGCCCGCCCGTGCCACCGCCGGTGAAAAGGATCCGTTGCACGTTATCAGGTTTCAACTTTGGCCTCCTCTTCCAGTGAACGGCTGATGCCCAGTATGATCCCCAGGGCAAGGGCCGTAAATAAGATGGATGTCCCCCCCCGGCTGACCCAGGGCAACGGCTGGCCCGTGACCGGCAGCAATCCTGAGGATACCCCCATGTTGACCATTGCCTGCATCACCAGGCCGATCATCAGCCCGATAGTCATGAAAGCAGGAAATGTACGGTCGCACCTCCTCACTATGACTCCTGCCCGGTAAAGCAGGATCAGGTATATAAATATCAGGGGAAGAGCCCCGAAAATAAACCCGTACTCCTCGATGACAATCGCGAAAATAAAATCGGAATATGCCTGCGGAAGCGAGCGCCGCTGAGTGCTGTGCCCGGCAAACTTGCCAAACATGCCGCCGTTGGCTATTGCAATCTTCGCCTTGGTCGACTGGAAGTGCGCTTCGCTCGTGTCGTCCTTGCTGAAATAGTGCTCGATCCGGTTCTGCCAGGTTTCTGCACGCGTGCTCGCCCCTGTGATACGGCCAATCAGGAGGAAAACCACAACCAGCAAAACCCCGGATCCCACCAGGCCCAGCAGGTATTTCACCTTGACGCGTCCGATATACAAAAGCACCAGGCAGGTGGTAAAGAGGATGAATGCGGTGGAGAAATTCTCGGGCAGGATGAGACCGCAGACAACGCCTATAACAAGCAGGACCGGCAAAAATCCTCTTTTAAAATCCTGAATTTCTGTCTGGTTCCTGCTCAGGAAGCGGGCCACAAAAATAACAAGTGCGATCTTGGCAAAGTCCGAAGTTTGAAAGGTTACACCGGTGCCGGGAATCTTGATCCAGCGGGCCGCGTCGTTGAGGACCATTCCCTTGGCCAGGGTGAATATCAGCAGGCCGACTGATGCCAGGAGCAGAATGGTTGCAGAAATGCTGTAAAACCGATAGGGGATCAGGTGTACAATGTAAATAATCCCCCAGCCTACCGCCAGGAAAGCAATATGACGGATGATGTGAATGGTAACATCCCCTCCGTCGCGGTAGGCAAGCGACGCCACCGAGCTCGCCACGGCAACCCCCGAATACACCGTCAGGAGTACCAGCAAGACCCAGATCACCCGGTCGCCCTTAAACATCTGCAAAACACTGCGCATCTGATATGTACGATTTGGGGTTCGGGGTTTAAGGTTCGGGGTATATGGTCGCATCAGGGCGGCCCTACACCTCAAACCCAATACCTCGTACCAATTACATGTAACATTTACAAATTCCTCACTGAGTTTTTAAACTGCCTCCCCCTGTCTTCATAATTTTCGAACAGGTCAAAACTGGCACAGGCCGGGGAAAGCAATACGATTTCGTTTATTTCTGCCAGATAGTAGGAAGTTCTCACAGCCTCTTCCATGCTGTCGGCATCAACGATTGTATCCACCACATTGTAGAAGGACTCGTGAATCTTCGTGTTGTCCTTGCCGAGGCAAACAATGGCCTTAACTTTTTCCCTGACAAGCGAATAGAGCATTGAATAATCATTGCCCTTGTCAATACCGCCAACGATCCACACCACCTTGCCTTTCATTGACTCAAGGGCATACCAGGTGGAATTCACGTTGGTTGCCTTTGAATCATTAATAAACTCGATGCCGTGCACTTTGATGACCGGCTCCAATCGGTGTTCAACACCTTGGAAATCAGTCAGGCTCTCACGAATGGTATCCTTGCGGATATCCAGCACGCGCGATGCAATCCCGGAGGCCATGGAATTGTAGGCATTGTGCTTACCTTGCATTGAAAGATCAAAAATTGACATATTGAACGGGTTGTTATTAATGTCGATGTTAAACTGCTCTTGAGTTACCCAGGCTCCCGGCCGGTATTCACGGTCGAAACCGAAGGGGAGTTGGATCGGAATAATGGTTCGTTTTGAGAGTTCATCGCGGGTAACGGGATCGTCACCGCAATAGATGAAATAGTCTTCCGGACGCATATTCTGGAGTATCCGGAACTTGCTGTCGATATAATTCTGGAACTTGTAATCGTACCGGTCGAGATGATCCGGGGTTATATTCATCAGGATCGCAATATCGGCCCGGAAATCATACATGCCGTCGAGCTGGAAACTGGAGATCTCCAGTACATAAACATCGAAGTTCTCCTCCGCTACCTGGCGGGCATAGCTTTTCCCGATATTTCCGCCAAGGCCCACGTTAAGGCCGGCCTTGCTGAGAATATGGTAGGTCATCAGGGTCGTCGTGGTTTTTCCGTTGCTGCCGGTAATGCAGATGTGACGCGCTTTTGTGAAAGGAGCAGCAAACTCCGGCTCAGCGATCACGGGGATTCCCGCCTCATGCAGTTTTTTGATCAGCGGAACCTTGTCGGGAATGCCCGGACTCTTAACCACCCTATCGGCAGCCAGAATCCTCGATTCGGTATGCCCGCCCGCTTCATATTCAATCCCATATTCCTCGAGGGTCTGCTGGTATTCAGGCTTGATCTTTCCGGCATCTGAAACAAGCACCCGCATCCCCTGCTTCTTCGCCAGGATGGCTGATCCAACGCCGCTTTCACCGGCTCCCAGTATGGCTATTGTTTCAGGCACCTATCGGATTTTAAGTGTTACAATGGTTATGACTGCCAGCAACAGCGCAATGATCCAGAACCTCGTGACGATCTTCGCCTCGGGGTATCCCTTCTTCTGAAAATGGTGATGGAGCGGCGACATCAGGAAAATCCTCCGCCCGGCGCCAAAGCGCTTTCGCGTGTATTTAAACCAGCCCACCTGCAGGATCACGGAGAAATTCTCAACCAGGAATATGCCGCAGAGAATCGGGATCAGCAGCTCCTTGCGGATGAGCACCGCAAAAACGGCGATGATCCCGCCCAGGGCCAGGCTCCCCGTATCGCCCATGAAAATCTGCGCCGGATAGGAATTGTACCAGAGAAATCCTACTGTAGCCCCGATGTAAGCGGAAATAAAAACCACGAGCTCACCGGAATTCGGGAGATACATGATATTCAGGTAATCGGCAATTTCATAATGGCACGATACATAGGCGAGTATTCCCAACGCTGACCCGATAATGGCTGAAGTTCCGGTTGCCAGGCCATCCAGTCCATCCGTGATATTTACACCATTACTGATGAAAGTGATGATCAGGATAACCAGAAGCACAAAAACCACCCAGGTCCACTTGCCGTCATGATCACCCATCCACCGGGTCAGCCACTTGTAATCAAACTCATTATCCTTGACAAATGGAATCGTGGTAGTGGTTGACCTCCAAACCTCATATTTAATGGTGGTCCCTTCCGGACTTCCCGTGTGGACAATGCTGTCTGTGGTAAGAACTTCTGAGGTCAAAACCGGTATCTTTTCCCCGATGACCAGATCTTTCTGGAAAAACATCACCAGCCCGACAACCAACCCAAGGCTCACCTGACCAGCCACCTTGAATTTTGCTGCGAGTCCTTCCTTATTCTTTTTAAACACCTTGATATAGTCATCCAGAAATCCGATAAAACCAAGCCAGATGGCGGTTACCAGCATCAGGATGATATAAACATTGTTCAGTTCGGCAAATAAAATGGTCGGCACAAGCAGAGCAACCAGAATGATCAGTCCGCCCATTGTGGGAGTTCCGGCCTTCTGCATCTGGCCATCAAGGCCAAGATCACGCACCGATTCACCTACCTGCTTGACTCTTAAATAATTGATCATCCTCTTCCCGATCATGGTTGACAGGAAAAGAGCGGTAATCAGCGCCATTGCCGACCGGAAGGAGATGTACTGGAATAACCCCGCTCCGGGTAAGTCGTACTCTTTAAGCCAGGAAAACAATGCGTAAAACATAGGTTACTGGTTATCTGGTTGCCGGTTGCCGGTTACCGGTTGCCGGTTATTGCCTTTCGTCGGTCGTCCGTCATCGGTCGTCAGTCCTTTAAGCTCTTCCCGGTCATCAAAGTGGTGCTTAACCCCGTTGATTTCCTGATAGGTTTCATGGCCTTTCCCGGCGACGAGAATAATATCGCCCTCACGGGCAAGCGCCACAGCGGTTTTGATAGCTTCATGCCGGTTGGTTATACTGATGACGCTCCGTGCCTTTCCGGCCGGAACACCGGTCAGGATCTCCCCGATAATCTGATCGGGATCTTCGGTGCGCGGATTATCGGAAGTAATAATCACCTGGTCGCTGTAGCGGCATGCCACTTCAGCCATCAGTGGCCGCTTTCCGCGGTCACGGTCCCCGCCTGCTCCAAAAACCGTGATAATCCGGGCACCTTTTGCCCTCAGTTCCTGAAGGGTTTTTAATACATTTTCGAGTGCATCGGGCGTATGTGCATAATCCACAATCCCGACGCAATTATTTCCAATCGGGATGGTTTCCAGCCTTCCCTCCACAGGTGTAAGCAGACTTATCTGCCTTAAAACCTCCTCCTCACGAAAATCCAGGAGGATGGCTGCAGAATAAACGGCAGCAAGGTTTGAGGCGTTGAATCGCCCGACAAAGCGCGTCCAGAATTCCCGGCCATTGATCAGCAGCTGCATGCCATCGAGGTGCTGCTCTGCAAGCCTGACAGCGAAATCTGCAGGGCCTTTGGTGGAATAGGTGTATTTGCGGGCAGAACAGTTCTGCACCATAACGGAGCCGTTTCGGTCTTCCGAGTTGGTCAGTGCGAAGGCCTCACGGGGAAGCTGGTCGAAAAATAGTTTTTTTGCTTTCAGATAGGACTGAAAATCATGATGATAGTCGAGATGGTCGCGGGTCAGGTTGGTAAAGATCCCACCGGTGAAGCGTATCCCGTTGACACGGCCCTGGTCGAGGGCATGGGATGAAACCTCCATGAAGGCAAAGGTGCAGCCGGCTTCCGCCATGGCTGCCATATTCTTTTGGATGGTGATGGCATCCGGGGTTGTATGCGTGGCATCCGAGGAGACATCATGAATTCTGACGCTGATCGTCGATAGTAGTCCGGATGGATAACCCAGGTTTTCTGCCAGCCGCCACAGGAGCGAAGCAATGGTTGTCTTTCCATTCGTTCCCGTAACTCCCACAACCTTAAGCTGATGCGTAGGGTGATCAAAAAAGGCGGAAGCCATATGGCCGATTGCCTGTGCTACGCTTCCAACCCTGATGAAAGCGACATCCGGGTTTGCATCTGCAGGTATTTCTTCGCACAGGACTGCTGCGACACCGGCTAGGATGACCTGGGGGATGAAGCGGTGACCATCGGTCTGCGTTCCCCGGACAGCTGCAAAAAGCATCCCCGATCCGGCTGACCTGGAGTCCAGTGTCAGGCCAGAAATAACTGTCTCCGGATTTCCCCGGAGTTCCAGGACCTGGATACCGTTGATGATTTCCTGCAGCCTTTTCATAGAACACTGAGTTGAAGTTCAACAATGCCCACAGAATCCCGTGGTGTTCCCGCTGCCGGGGTTTGGGAGAAAATCCTGCCGGATCCCCTGACCTTGATTTTGTATCCCATATTTTCCAGGACCGGAAGCACATCCCTGAGTCCCATTCCAAGCAGGTTGGGGAAAAGGTGCGGCTCCGGCTTTACCGGCTCAACCCTGAGCTTCGATTCCTCACGAAGAACCTCAACCCACGGATCATCCCTTTTAACTCCATCGAACGGAATGTGAAGGTCTGACAGTAAAAAGTTGATATCGACCTGGTTTCCGGGGCTCACAAACGGAATCTTGTTAACCAGGGAATCCTTGGGCTGCGCGAGGGTCGACTGGAAATCGAGGTTGGTGGAGTAAACCTTGTCTGCAATGGCCTTGAATACACCCCCGGCAACCACGTTTCCGTAGTAGGTGGCGCCCTTTGGCTTGGTAACTACTACGATGCAGCTGTATTTTGGCTTGTCGGCCGGGAAATATCCGACAAACGAAGCCCGGTAATCTTTTTGTCCCCCATCATTCCTGTATCCTTTGGATCCCTGTGCCATTACAGCGGTACCGGTTTTTCCGGCTATGGAATACAAATCATTTTTCAGGTTTTTTGCCGTACCTTCCAGCACCACACCTTCCAGCATATCCCGGATATTTCTCAGGGTCTCATCGGAACAGATCGAATTCTGGAGGATTTCGGTTTTAAATACTCGTATTGGCTGACTATTGCTTTTCAGGTAGCGGACAAGCCTGGGTTTCACCATTTTCCCATCATTGGCAATCGCATTGTAGAAATTGAGAACCTGCAGCGGGGTAAGCTCAACCTCATATCCGAAGGCCATCCAGGGAAGGGTTCCCATGGACCATGTCTTGCTGGCCGGGGTTTTAATACGGGGATCCTGTCCGCCTTCGATTTCAAGGTTCAGCGGCTTGTTGATTCCCATACCGTAAAGGCGTTCCAGAAAATGCTCGGGATCCTTTCTGTAGTGTGTCTCGATGATTCTGGCCATCCCAATGTTAGACGACTTTTCAATCACCTGCTTGACTGTGATGACCCCGTTGCCGCCTGCATGGGAGTCGTTAACCGTCTGATTGTACAAGATGAATTTTCCGCCGTAGGTATCGATGAGGTCGCCGGGCTGTACATAGCCATCTTCCAGGGCAGCCATAATGGCAGGAACCTTAAAGGTGGAACCCGGCTCCACGCATTCGGAGATGGCGTAATTCAGGTCTTCGTAGTAATTCCCATCCGCTGCGAGCCCCAGGTTTGCCATGGCTAGGATCTCCCCGGTGGCGACCTCCATCAGGACAGCGCAGCCATGCTGGGCCTTGAGTTCAACCAGGCAGGCATTCAGGGCGGTGTGGGCGACATCCTGGTAATTGACATTGATGGTAGTAACCACATCCAGTCCGTCAACCGGATCGACTTCGTTCTCGGTATTGAGCGGGACCCAGGTGCCTCCGCCAATCCGTTCAACCATTCTGGATCCGTCGCGCCCCTTCAGGAAATAATCGAAAGCTCCTTCAATCCCAACCACCGTCCCGGTTTCACCTTCATTAAGATACCCGATTGTTCTGGCTGCCAACGACTTATAGGGCCGCTCACGGGTACTGACACGCTCCAGTATCAGGCCGCCCTTGAATTGTCCGAGGGAAAACAAGGGCAGTTTCTCAACCAGCCGGGCTTCCGCAAAAGTGGCCTCTTTATGCAGCATCACATAGTGTTTACCCGCCGCTTTCATCTTAGTGATCATCTGGCTGTACTGCGCTGCAGTTTTTTCAGGCCAGAGGCGGCTTAGTCCTTCGGTCAGCCCGGGCATAAGCTTGTTGTACATTTCAGGATCCATGCCGCTGCTGTTGGGATCCATCGTCACATTGTACCGCGGGAGCGAGCTGGCTAAAGGAGATTCATCCGTTGCAAGGATATTTCCCCGGTTCGCCTGGATCGGCTGGTGCTTCTGGCTCATGCTCTCAGCCTCGGCCCGCCAGGTCTCACCGTTCACGGTCTGTATATAAATGATCTGGACAAGGATGGCAATAGCCCCAATGACGGTCACCAGGTAGACCACACCGATTCGGGATACTATGGACTTCTTGATTTCCATCCGGTTAATCTTTCATGACAATTTTAAAGGGAGGCGTTTTTGCTTCCTGCAGGGGCAGTCCCTGGTTGTTTATCATCTTGGTGATTTCCGACTGGGTGCTCAGTTTCTGCCTGTCAAACGCGGTGGATGAGTATTCAGCCCGGAGCTCCCTGACGTCCCTCTCAAGTCCGATGATTTGCCCCATCATATTCTCGCCCTTATACTGATTGGCTATATAAATCAGGATTAATGCGGCTATAAAAAAGACAAAGGGGATCTGGCGGATCACCCCGTCGCGGGACAGAACCTTTCCTCCGAGCAAATCCTTGGCGGTCAGCTTTGACGTCTCCCGGATCTCCTGTTTGGTCGGGATAAACTCCTTGTTTACCTTTGGCTTTTTTTTAAACATTAACCTGATATTCAGTTCTTTCTGCTATTCTTAACCGGGCGCTGCGGGCCCGTGGATTTACCGTTAGCTCCTGCTCATCCGGAACGATAACCTTCCGGTTAACTGCTTTGAACGGAACATGTGCAACGCCGAACAGATCGGTTTCAACCCCGCCTTCGGGGGTGCCCGAGCGGATATAATTCTTCACCAGCCGGTCCTCAAGAGAATGGTAACTGATCACAACCAGCCTGCCGCCGGCCGCCAGAAGGCCGGCAGTTTGGGAAAGCATGATTCTGAGGCTTTCGATTTCATGATTAACGGCGATCCGAAGGGCCTGGAATATCTGTGCAAGAATCTTGTTTTCGCGATTTCCGGGAAGCAGCGGTTTAATGCATTCCGCGAGCTGTCCCGTAGTCCCAATCGGAGCCGCCTGCCGGGCCTGTGTGATGCGCCAGGCGATGCGCCCGCTTTGTTCGACCTCACCGAATTCCCTGAAAATACGTGCCAGTTCCTTCTCATCGGCCCGATTGATGAGCCCTGCAGCTGACTCACTGATTCCCGGGCTCATGCGCATGTCAAGCGGCGCATCATGGCGAAAGGAGAATCCCCTTTCAGGATTGTCAATATGTTCCGATGAGATTCCCAGGTCGGCCAGAATCCCGTCAACCCGGTCAATTTCAAGGAAATGGAGATAGTTTGCGAGGTATCTGTAATTCTGTTGGACAAAGTAAAACCGATCGTCAGCGATCAGCCTTCCCAGCACGGCAGGATCCTGGTCAAATCCGATAAGGCGTCCGGTGGTAAGGTGTTTGATGATTTCGCGGGAGTGCCCGCCCCCGCCGTAGGTCAGGTCTGCATAAACTCCATCAGGCCTGATGGCCAGCCCTGATATGCTTTCATTGAGCAGAACAGGTATGTGATAGCCGGTTTCGCTCATTATCCTTCATCATCCCACGTGAATTCTCCCATAACATTTTCCGCAAGGGCCTTCCGCTCCTCATTTCCAAGCTCGGTTCCCTGGTAACGCTCCTTCGACATGAGTTCAACCCGGTCACCCTGACCGGCAAGAACCACATCACCGCCCTGACCGGCATCCAGTTTCAGTACTTCCAGGAACCGCCTCGGTAAAAGAATCCTGCCCATTGAATCAAATTCCAGCTCAATGACGTCCCGGAAAAAATCCCTCCGGAACTGGTCATGTTGGGCATTGTAGGGGTTCAGCTTTCTGAGGGTCCTTTCAACCAGGCGATTCCAAACATTCTCGGGATAAAGGATCAGGCTCTTTTCATAAGCGCTCAGCTTTCCCACAAAGACCTCACCCGATTCCGACGGAGTCTGCTTCTTCAGCCGCGCCGGGAAAAGGATCCTTCCCTTGGTGTCAACCTTACAATAATGATCGCCTTTAAACCGAGACATTTCCTATTATTTTGCGATAAAATTAACACTTACTGACACTTCTTCCCATTATTTGCCACTTTTTTTAGGGTCACTGTTAATAACTTTTTGGTGGGCCGCCTCCAAAAGCGGCTGCAGGGCCGGTTTATCATGAGAATTTGTACCTTTAGGGAGCTTAAAAACTCTATCTATGGCAGAAGAAACCGGCACAGAAGAAATTCAACTCATTGATGTTGAGAAAGTTTTTGCATCGAAAGATGCCAGGATGCTTAAGCGGCTACCGAAATTCTTCATCCGGTACCTAAAGCGTATTGTGCATCAGGACGAGATCAACGCCTTCCTCATCAAAAACAAAGGCATCACAGGCCATGAATTTCTCAACCGGTCCATTGATTACATGGGTATTAAGATTGAGATCAAAGGATTGGAGCTCATTCCAAAAGACGGGAGACTCATTTTCGCCTCTAATCATCCCCTTGGGGGGATCGACGGAATGTGCCTGGTGAAAACCATCCACGAACAGATCCGCCCGAATCCGAAAAGTGTTTCCAATGATCTGCTGATGAACGTCACCCCGATGCGCAACTTCATGATCGGGGTAAACAAGCACGGTGGAAACGCCAAGGACCAGGTTGCTGAAATGCAGCGTGCCTTTGAGGGGGACGATCCGATTATATTTTTCGCCTCAGGGCTGGTGAGCCGGCGCCGGTGGTTTACCATTGAAGACGTGGAGTGGAAGAGCACATTTGTGAAAAAAGCCTTTCTCCACGAACGCGATGTAGTGCCGGTATTTATCTCCGGGCGCGTATCGGGATTCTTTTACCGTATCGCCAATCTCAGGAAGTTTCTCGGCATCCGGAATAATATTGAAATGCTCTACCTGCCCAACGAGATGTTCAAGCAGAAAGGACTGAAACTGACCATACTGTTTGGAGAGCCGATTCCCTGGAAAACTTTCAGCTCCACCAAAAGTCCCGAAGCTTGGGCGGCTTATGTTAAAAAACTGACCTATACCATGGGAAAAGCCCTTTGATTCGATAGCTTTGTCCAATTCTAGCACCAGAAAAATGAAACCAATCGCTCCACGTGTCAGCCGGCAAAAGATCCAGAGCGAGCTTACACCGGAGAGATATCTGAGGGACACCAATTACAGCCACAACCGTATCTACGCTTTTACGGCAGCCGAGTGCCCAAACCTGATGCGCGAAGTGGGCAGGCTCCGGGAGATTTCCTTCCGCGACGCCGGGGGAGGGACCGGCGAAGAGGTGGATATCGATCATTATGACCTGTCGGATCACCCCTATCGCCAGCTGATTGTGTGGGATCCCAAGGAGAAGGAAATCCTGGGCGGGTATCGTTTTATCATGTGCACCGACATGGACAACCCGGAAATTGCATCCAAATATCTTGCAACCTCCCATCTATTCCATTTCTCAGACAAGTTCCTGAAAGAATACATGCCCTACACCATTGAGCTGGGCCGCTCGTTTGTTCAGCCGCTCTACCAGTCATCCCGTCTGATGCGAAAAGGGATGTTCGCTCTTGACAACCTATGGGACGGCCTTGGGGCTCTCTGCCTGCAATACGAGCAAGCCCGCTACTATTTCGGGAAAGTAACGATGTATACCGATTACGACCCGGAAGGCCGGAACATGATCCTCTATTTCATGAACAAATATTTCCCGGATCCCGAACAACTGGCCACACCGATCAATCCCCTGATAAAGCCCGGCGAACTGAATTATCTGGCACCCATCTTTAACGGCGGCAACTATGAGGATGACTATAAAATCCTGTCGCGGGAAATACGGACGCTCGGGTTACGCATACCCCCGCTGATCAACTCCTATATGAGTCTGTCGCCAACCATGAAAAACTTCGGAACCGCCGTTAATGATGAATTCGGCATGGTGGAGGAGACCGGCATCCTGATCACCATTTCAGATATTTACGAGGAAAAAACACACCGGCATTTCGTTTCCTATATACGCGATATGCTCAGGATCAGGCCACTAAACCTGCGTCATATCAGGATAAGATATCCCCAGATGTTTCGTGAGGGAATCAAACAGGCACGAAAACTCAAGAAACAGGAATAGTTTAATATCCTCTCTGGTTTTTCCCCTCGTAATAGTTGATGAATGACTGGTTGGCAACCTTGTTGCCTCCGGGAGTCGGGTAATCACCCGTAAAATACCAGTCGCCCAGGTCATCGGGACAAGCCTGGTGCAGGTCATCCACCGTCTGGTAAATCACACGGATATCAGCGTTGATACTTTTGGAATGAATCATCGTGGCTATATGGTCCGATATCTCCTTGATGCTGAACGGAGCATAGATTTCCTTAACATGATTGACTATTTCCTCTTTGGGTTTCGCCATATCCTCCTTGCACTTGCGGTACACCTGGTGAACAATTTCCCACATCCCCCGCTGGTTCAGCAACTCAATGGCAGCCTTGAAGGCGATGAAATCCCCCAGTTTGGCCATATCGATCCCGTAACAATCGGGATACCGGATCTGCGGCGAGGATGAAACCACCACGATCCGTTTCGGCCCCAGCCGATCAAGTATTCGTATAATGCTCTTTTTCAGAGTAGTACCCCTGACAATGGAGTCGTCAATTACCACGAGGTTATCTTCACCCTGCCTCACGGTGCCGTATGTAATGTCATACACGTGGGCCACCAGATCATCCCGGTCCTGGTCCTGGGTGATAAAAGTCCGGAGCTTGGCATCCTTGATGGCAATCTTTTCAACGCGAGGGGTCATCCTCAAAATCCTTTCCAGTTCTTCCGGATCAACCCCTGCCAGGATCTTTGTTTTTTTAATATCCGCCAGGTGGTCATTCAGCCCTTCAACCATGCCATAAAATGCTGACTCTGCCGTATTGGGGATATAGGAAAAAACGGTATGTTCCATGTCCTGGTCAACCTCTTCCAAAATCTGGGGAACCAACAGCCTTCCAAGCATTTTCCGCTCCCGGTAAATGGTCTTGTCGGATCCCCGTGAAAAATAGATGCGTTCAAATGAGCAGGATTTGCGAACCTGCGGTTCCCTTACCTCATAATCCCCTATGCTTCCGTTCCTCTTTGCAATGATAGCATGTCCGGGCGCAACCTCATGAATGGATTCGGAAGGAACATTGAAAACGGTCTGGATAACAGGGCGTTCGGAGGCCGCTACCAGGACTTCACTGTCCTGGTACCAGAAAGCCGGCCGTATACCCCAGGGATCCCGCATGACAAAGGAGTCTCCCTGTCCGGTCATGCCGGTGATCACATACCCGCCGTCCCACTTTTTACTGGCTCGTTCGAGTATTTTCGAAAGCTCGATGTGCTCCGCGATCAGGGGGGTGATTTCA
>MEOR01000108.1:29787-76572 GCA_001769295.1 Bacteroidetes bacterium GWF2_49_14
CTCGACATCGAGGAAATGTCCTACCCGTTCCAGTATGGTTACGGTATCGGAATAATTCACGGGATGCTGGCCAATCTTTAGCAGGGACTGGTAAAGTTCATCCACATTGGTCAGGTTAAAATTACCTGCCAGAACAAGGCTCCTTGATTTCCAGTTGTTTGCCCGCATTACGGGATGGACCGTTTCAAGGTTGTTCCGGCCAAAAGTTCCGTACCGTAAGTGGCCGATAAAAACCTCGCCGGAAAACGGGATGTTTTCATAAGCCGACAAAGGATCGTCAGCAGCACCGGGGTGTTCCTCGAGTGCCGTGCGCATGCTGTCGTGGACCATCTCGAAAACCTGCCGGATCGGCTCGCGCTGATTCGAGCGGTGACGATAAATATAGGGACTCCCGGGCGGAAGGTTCAGCTTCAGGTTGGCCACCCCGGCCCCGTCCTGTCCGCGGTTATGCTGTTTCTCAAGCAGAAGGTAGAGCTTGTTCAGGCCGTATCTCCAGGTTCCGTAGGTAGCCTGGTAATAGGACAGCGGCTTAAGGAGCCTGATATAGGCGATGCCGCATTCATGCTTTACGGGGTCACTCATGGTGTTTTCTCAAACGGATGGTTCATGAATCAGTCCAGTGTGATTCTTGCCTGAACGATGTATGCCTGGGTAAATCTGACCATCAGCTGCTTTTTAAATCTGAAGGCATCTTCCTTGGTCCGGAAAGACCCGACCAGGGTGGAGAAATCAGGTTCATTATACTGAACCTCAACGGGGAGACCAAGTTCACTGAAGGCGCCTTCGTACTCAGCCCTTGCCTGGTTAGCTTTTGTCCGGTCAAGACCCTTGTAAATCAGGATCCGATATCCGGATATACCGGCTGTTTTATTGAATTCGTAATGCTTGCGAAGAATTGAATTGAGCCTCGGATCCTGGATTACCCTGACTTTCCCCGGCTGCTGGCCGTCTTCCAGCCGGTTGATGATAAGGCTTACTGAATCCGGGGGAATCGTCGCAACAGTTTCCTGCTGTCCGTATCCGCAAAATGGTATTACACAGATTATCAGTATAATCAAGCGAAGTCTCATCATAATGCCAACCTGGTGTCTTCGTTTTGTAAGCCGTCCCAAATGTACTAATTAATCGTATATATTTGCAGCCGATTACGAGGATCAATCATGCCAAAACTCTATATAGAAACATACGGATGTCAGATGAACGTGGCCGACAGTGAAACCGTCGCGTCAATACTGGCAGCGGGCGGATACGAGGTCGTTGACGAAATGGAAGGTGCCGATGTGGTTCTTGTTAACACCTGCTCGGTGCGCGAGAATGCGGAAACACGTGTTTTTGGCAGACTGGCTGTTTTCCGCCAGCTCCGGAAGGCTAATCCTGATGTTGTGGTCGGCGTTCTTGGCTGCATGGCCGAAAGGGTTAAGGAGGAACTTATTTCCAAGCACGGAGTTAATCTAGTGGCCGGGCCCGATTCTTACCGGTCCCTTCCGGAACTGCTGGCCAAGTCAACAGCGCATGGAAAAGCCATCGATGTTGAGCTGAGCACGGATGAGACTTATGCAGGGATCTGCCCGACCCGGCTGGAAAGCAACGGAATATCGGGATTCATCTCCATCACCAGGGGCTGCAATAATTTCTGCACCTATTGTATTGTGCCTTACACCCGTGGGCGGGAGCGAAGCCGCGATCCTCAGGATATCCTGAACGAAGCGCGTGACCTGCAGGCCCGCGGGTACAAGGAGCTGACGCTGCTAGGGCAAAACGTGAATTCCTACAGGGCAAATGGCCATAACGCCGGTGCACTTGTCATCCCCGCGAAAGCGGGGATCGCTTGGGACTTCCCTAAATTACTTGAAGAGGTAGCACTCGCGGTTCCCGGAATCCGCATACGGTTTACCACCTCGCATCCCAAGGACATGTCGGATGAAACACTGCGGGTTATTGCACGTAATGAGAACATCTGCAAGCATATCCACCTTCCTGTTCAATCAGGAAGCAACCGTATCCTGAAGCTGATGAACCGAAAATACACAAGGGAGCAGTATCTCGCCCGGATCCATGCAATCCGGGAGATCATTCCCGGATGTGGCATCACCACGGACATTTTCTGCGGTTTCCCGTCTGAGACCGAGGAGGATCACCTCGACAGCCTGGCGCTGATGGAAGCGGTACGGTTTGATTTTGCATTTATGTTCAAATACTCCGAACGGCCCGGTACCTATGCCGCGGAACACCTGCCGGATGATATTTCCAATGTAGTGAAATCCCGAAGGCTGCAGGAGATCATCGGATTGCAGGCTACAATTGGTCTGGAGAGCAACCGGAAGGATATCGGAAAAACCTTTGATGTCCTGGCAGAAGGACTTTCCAAGAAGTCCAGGACCGACCTGTACGGACGAAATCCCCAGAACAAGGTGATCGTATTCCCGCAGGAAAACAAAAAACCCGGAGAGTTAGTCCGGGTTCTTGTAACGGATTGCACCGGGGCAACCCTGAAAGGCGTTCAAGCTTAGTGCTTGTATATATTGGCTTCGTTCCGATAACCGGCTACATTTTTATACCAGTCAGGATACTTGGTTCCGCTGCTTTGAACCCACTCAGCAAAGTGCAGGTAAGTATCCATGATAACCGCTTTCTCCGAGGGATAATCAAAAATTTCGTAGGTGATTAAAGCCCAGGGAAGGTTATTGGCAGTCTTGTAGTAACGTCCGATACCTGGAATCGAAGTATCATGGCTGGTCCCGAATAAAGTCTGGTCAGCGAGGCTGGTAGGTGCGTAATCCGGTAAATGGACTTCGCGACCGCGATTCATGTTCACCATGATGAAAGGATTGAAATGCTCAATATCCAATAGTTCCAGATCATAGGTACCGGGAGTATAAACAATGTGCAGAACAATGGTAACCGGACTTACATAGGGTGCACCCAGAGTGGTGTTGATACCCGCTCCGCTTCCCGGATTGTCGAGCAGATCAAAGGCATTGTCAAAAACAATGAACGTGGGAATATTCTGATTAGCTTCTGTTCCTTTGGCAGAAAGGGTTATGTATTCACGGGTCAGCCTCATGCCTGAAACGGTAATAGCTGAAGCAGGAATTGAATTGGTTGCCAGCTGGAATCCAAAACCGTTTTTAAGGGCAGCTCCTGTAGCACGCAGAAAGAATGTACAATAGGTTTCAACGAGTTTATTCGAGCCATCGGTTATGGTTTTGAAGGAGAAATCCACCACAACATCATTCAGGTCAAAATCCCCTTGCGAAGGCCACAGGTCTTCAAAAGCAAGAGTCCCGGTTCCGCTCGCCGGAAAAGTATTAACCAACGCACGTGTCGGATCGTTCGGATATTCATCTTCGGGATCAATCACACCGTCATTGTCAACATCTTCGGAACCCAATGCAAAGGCAGCCATGGAGATATCACTGTCATCCAATCCCGATTTGTAGGCAATGGCCTTAATCGTCATGGTGGTATTTACACTCACCTGTGTGGAATAAACCGTTCCGCTCGTTGATGTCGGAGCCTCCCCGTTAACGGTATAACGGATGGTTGCACCCGGTGTTTCACTGGTTAACGTAACCTTTATCGGCTTGTCAAAACTCCCGGCAGACGGTGTAAAAACCGGAGCGATGCATTTCAGAACGTAAACAGCCGAGGTTATATAACTGTTGGTCATGCCCGATTTGTAGGCAATGGCTTTCAACGTCATGCTGGAACTCAGCGATATCGGAGTGGTATAAACCGTCCCAACTTCATCAGTGGGAACAGTTCCATCCGTGGTAAACCGGATGCTTGCACCACTGGTAGGGCTTACAATCGTGACCGTCTGGGGGCTGTTGTAGTTGCCTCCCTCAGGTGAAAATACCGGAGACTGTACCTGGGAGCTAATCGTGAAGGTTCCTGATGTTACCGGGCTTACCTTATATCCATCGGCATAAGCAATGGCCTTGATGGCTGTGGTTGCATTCACCGAAATTCCGGAGGTGTAAAGGGTCCCCGATGTAACAGTCGGTGTGGTCCCATCCGTGGTATACCGTATAACCGCCCCGCTGGTGGAACTGGAAATGGTCACGGTCTGCGAGGAGGAAAAGTTGCCGTCTGAGGGCGAAAAAACCGGAGCCGATGTGGTTACGGAAGTACCGTTGATCTTGAATTGATAGCTGCCAACCGAACTTTTTGAATAGGTTCCGCCATAGGCAACTATCTTAAAAGTCGTATTTTCAGTTATCCTCACCGGACCGGTGTAAATGGTTCCAGATGTTTCACTTGGATTCTGACCATTTGTGGTATACCTGATGGTAACGCCGGGAGATGAACTACTCATGGTTATGGTCCGGGGCCCGGTATAGGTGCCGGCCGACGGGCTGACAGTCGGTTTTGCTGCCTTGGCTGCAAAAGCGCCTGAAGAGAACATCAGCAGGCCGAAAAGTGCCAATCCAACGGCACTGATGTATTTAATATAGATTTTCATTTCTGATTGAATTAGCTGAATGAATAACTCATCTTGGCTGAGGTCAGGCTTAACTCAACAACCTGACCGTTATACTTCAGGTTTACCGTTTTAACGTAAGCCGGAACAGTTATTTTTAAAACATACGCCTTGTTGGCAGTCATGAGTCCCTTCTTATAAACGGCTCCGTCAGTGCCGGTGACCATAACCACACGGCTAACCGTACCCTGAAGTGTGAGCTCATAGTCCATTGTAGATTTCCAGCTGAAATCATCCTTTATTACCAGGTCATCCATAGTCTTGGGATCCGGATTCGGAAGCGGCTCCTTGGTGCATGAGCTGAAAGCGATCAACGCAATCATGACAACAAGCAGTAGACTTAATTTTTTCATTTCTATTTATGTTTAATTACCATCGGTCTTGCCATTTTTGTGCCAGAAACAAGTACATCATTTAACTATCTCTTTATCTATTAGTTAAACATTCTGATTGAACTAAAGATTTTCCACTAATTGGAATTTTTCCAATTTAAAGACTTTTTCTATTCTCTTTTTTGATAAATCATTTCCGGATCCCGGTATCCGGCAATATTACGGTACCAGTCGGGATACTCGGTTCCACCGCTCTGGGCCCAGGCTGCGAAATGAAGATAGGCCTTTATGAGCAGGGCCTTTTCTTTTGGATAGTCAAAGGATTCGCAAATATTCAGCGCCCAGGGCAGATTGCTGGCAGTATGATAATATTTGTTTTCAGAAGGTTTTGAATAGTCACCTGAGGTCCCCAGCAGTTTAGGGTCAGCCAGGCTCGTAGGCTTATAATCAAGCAAGTGTACCTCTCGCCCTCGCTGCATATTCACAATCAGGAACGGATTAAACTCTTCAATATTCAGATTTTCATCGGTATAGGTATCGGGAGTATAGGTAATGGTAACGCTGATGGTAACCGGCTCCACGTAAGGGGAATTGGGATCCGTGTTAACCCCGCTGCCGGTACCCGGACTTTTAAGGATGTCAAATACGTTATCGAAAACGATGATGGTAGGAATCTCCTGCCCGGCCTCTGTCCCATTTTCATTCAGGGTAATATAGGCATTGGTCAGCTGGTGGCCGGTTACTTTCATGGCTGCGGAAGGGATGGTTCCGGAGGCAAACTGAAACCCGAAGCCGCTTTTAAGTGATGCGCCTGAAGCCCGCAGAACAATGGTTACCAGCGTCTCCACCAGAAAATTGGATGCATTGGTGACCGTTTTAAACTGATAATCGATAACCAAATCATTCATGTCGTAATCCCCCTGAGCCGGCCAGAGATCTTCAAAAGCCAGGGTTCCGGGTCCGGCGGCCGGGTAATTATTTGTAAGCGCCCTAAGCGAATCATCGGGATAATCATCTTCTATATCGGGAATCCCGTCGCCGTCCCGGTCGGGCAGTCCGATTATATAGGAGCCGGTTCCGATATCGGAATTTGTAAAACCTGATTTGACAGCAATGGCCTTAAATGTAGCATCGGCATTGACAGCCAGGGCCTGGGTATAAACCGTACCGGTTTCCGGCGTGGGGTCCTCTCCGTTTGTCGTATACCGGATTGTGGCTCCCACAGTTTCGGTACTAATCTGAACCTGCTGCGGTCGCTCATGGGTGCCCGGGTCGGGCGTGAAAGCCGGTACGGCGCAGCGGAGGGTATAACCGGCCGCCACAACGGGACTGTCTCCCATACCTTCCTTATAGGCCACTGCTTTTAATACTGAAGTGGCGTTGACCGAAATGGATCCGTTATATAAAAGACCTGCCGATGCTGAGGGATCCGTACCATCGGTAGTGTAACGAATACCGGATGAGGGGGTTAAACTTGTCAGTGCTATTTCCTGCACATTAGCAAAGGTTCCTGCGGCCGGGCTGAATACCGGAGCAGCGCACTGAATGACAAAGCTCCCTTCTGATATGCTACTGGCGCTCAAGCCACTCTTGTAGGCAATCGCACGTATTGTCTTGTTTTGGGCTATTTCTATCGGCTCCTGGTATACAGTTCCCGAGGATGCCCCCGGAGCGGTCCCGTCCGTGGTATAACGGATCGAGGCCCCGGAAGTGGCCGTGGAAAGGGTAACCGAAGTAGCCGTGGAAAAAACTCCGGCCGCAGGCTCAAAAACTGGAGCTGCACAGGAAAACGAAAAGGTCCCTGAAACCACATCACTGTCGATCATCCCCGATTTATAGGCCATTGCCTTTAGCGTACTGTTTGCATTCAGGGTTAAAGGACCGCTGTAAACGGTTCCGTATGCCTGACTGGGCATCGTCCCGTCGAGGGAGTACTTAATAATGGCCCCTGATGTTGCGCAGGAAAGTGTGACACTTTGCGCTTCAGTAAAGGTGCCTGGCTCCGGGTTCATGGCGGGTGTGGCAACCCGGATGGTATACAATCCCGATGTGATACCGCTGTTGGTGAGCCCGCCCTTGTATGCGATGGCCTTCAGGGTTACATTCTGATCAATCTCAACCGGATCTGTATAAAGAATTCCGCCAGAAGTTGTTGGAGTGCTGCCGTCTATCGTGTACCGGATCGATGCTTCACTGGTACTGCTGGTAATTTGAACGGCCTGGGGAGATCCGTACCCGCCGGGTCCAGGGGAGAATACAGGAGCACCGGCAGGTGGTAGGTTTATGACGTACGTTGCCGACCCGACATAGCTATTTGCATAATTCGAACGGTAGGCTATTGCTTTCAAGGTCAAAGATGCTTCCACTGTAACAGGTCCTGTGTAAAGGGTCCCATGGGAAGAGGTTGGGTTAGTTCCATCAGTCGTGTACCGGATGGTCGCGCCGTAGGTTGAACAAAGAATGTAAACAGTCTTTGCGGAGTTGTAGGTTCCGCTCCCGGGCGAGAAGGTTGGTTTTGCCACCCGGGCTGCCATAACTGACATCCCTAATAGCAGCAATAGACTTAAAAGGTAGAATTTATGCCCTTTCATAATTTTCCGACTTAAATGGATCCAACTAACTTATAACCAATAACAAATGTACCCTGAAGAAGGCACCTATATACAATAAGCAACCGCTATTTGACCAAATTCTGTCAAATAGTTAACAATCAGGTAAAAGTACTTTCTATACAAGTCAGGAAAAAATCAAGATTTCCACAAAGGGAACATAGAATTAAACAGGCATTCCACAGGACTTACAAGCATCAGGGCGCCAGGCGGAATATGCTCCATCCGTGCGTCTCCAGACGAAACGCGATCCTGTCGTGCAACCGGTCTTCCCGTCCCTGCCAAAACTCATAATAGTCAGGTTTGAGGCGATATCCGCCCCATTGTGACGGACGACCGATGACCGATGACCGATGAAAGCCATCTTCCGTCGGTCTTCCGTCATCCGTCATCCGTCTTTCCTCCAGCCACTCTCTGCTTGTAATTTCTTTGCTCTGAGGCGAAATCACCGCACTGATCCGGCTTGCCTCAGGCCGGGATTCGAAGTAGGCATCCGATTCTTCAGCAGCAACTTTCATCACAGTCCCTTCGATCCGAATCTGACGCTCCAGTTCAGACCAGAAGAACAATAGTGAAGCCTGAGGGTTCTTTCGTAACTGCAGTCCTTTCCTGCTTTCGTAATTGGTGAAAAAGGTTATGCCTTCCTGGTCCAGCCCCTTCATCAGCACCACGCGTGAAGAGGGCCTCATCCCGTCACCAACGGTGGATAGAACCATAGCCGTCGGCTCCTCACAATCCGAATGAATCGCTTCCGACACCCAAAATTCCATCTGAATAAAAGGATCTGGATTAACATGCCTTTCATCCAGCACCCCTTTGGCATATTGCTTCCTTATAGAATGTAACTCCCTTCCCATACCCAATTAACAAGCATCTTCCCCTTTAGTTCACCTATTACCAAATCAGCAAATCAGCAAATCAGCAAATCAACCAATCATCTCTTTTTCTCAAAGAATTCCTTCAACACCGCAGTACACTCTTCATGCAGCACCCCGCCAATAATCTCAGTCTTCGGATGCACCAACTGTTTCCCCGTGAGCATGAATCCCCTCTTTGGATCGGGGGCTCCGTAAACAATTCGTCCGATCCGGGTCCAGTAAGCAGCTCCTGCACACATTACACAAGGCTCTAAGGTTACATATAAGGTACAATCATTCAGATACTTGCTATCTAAACTGTTTGCCGCTGCCGTAAAAGCCTGCATCTCCGCGTGTGCGGTAACATCGTGAAGGGTTTCGGTAAGGTTGTGCGCACGGGCAATGATCCGTCCGTTAGCCACAACAACGGCTCCCACCGGGACTTCACCCCGTTCCATGGCCCTGCGACCCTCCGCCAGGGCCTGGCGCATATAGAACTCGTCTGTCATGGGCCAAAGATAGGAAAAGGTTGATGGTTAACGCCGGTTGCCGGTTGCCGGTTTACGCCAGAAGGTACTTTCGTGTCTGGGGGACGCGGTCCCCGCTTTCGCGGGGATGACAAGTGCCAAAGCGTTGGGTCAAGAGCGTTGTCATCCCCGCGAAAGCGGGGACCGCGTCCCTGAACATGGAAATAACTTCCAGCCTAAATCGGCCTCCGGCAACCTTTTCCTCTCCCGCGTGTTACCATCATACTTTAACACCTTACAGAATGTCCGATCACACCCAGGCTTCGCCATCCACTTTTGACCAATTTCTGATTGATTTTAAATCCAGCATGAAGCGCGCCTTTCATGGAAACAATTCAATCGACCGATTCTGCAGTACACGGGGATTGCCTCCTGCAGTGCTGAATGACCTGCTGTCAACAAATCCTCTGGCATTGGCGATACCCGTTGAATATGGTGGAATGGGCGGAAACATGCGGGAAAACCTTGCTTTTCTGTCAGCCGCTGCCTATGAATCCCTGTCGCTTTCTCTCACCTTTGCCATAAACAACGCACTATTTTTGCAACCCCTGGCCAAATATGGCCGGGAAACCGCTAAAACAAGGGTATTCAATCAATTCCTCAAGAACGGCAGCATGGGCGGACTGATGATCACCGAGCCCGACTTTGGCAGTGATGCACTCAGCATGCTGACTTCCTTCACCGAAGTCAACGGGCACTTCCATCTGAAAGGAACGAAACACTGGGCCGGGCTTACCGGAATGGCCGATTTCTGGCTGGTTGCCGCTCGCAGAAAATCGGAAAACGGCTCCCTGATGAGGGATATCGATCTATTTATCAGCGACAACCATTCACCGGAACAAAAGATCGTGGTAGAAGAATATTTCGAAAACCTGGGTCTTTATCAGATTCCCTACGGAAAAAATCAGATCGATATCCGCTTGCCGGAAGATCAGCGGCTGATTCCCCAAACCACCGGCATTAAAATGTTACTTGACTTGCTTCATCGAAGCCGCTACCAGTTTCCCGGGTTAGGGCTCGGGTTTATTCAACGAATGCTCGACGAAGCCATCAGCCACACCCGGCATCGAAGGGTCGGGAATCAATATTTATTCGGCTATGACCAGGTTCAAAACCGTCTTTCCAGGATGCAGGCCGGCTATACAATATGTTCTGCCTTCTGTTTAAAATCGGGAGAAACTGCTGAGATCGACACCGATCTATTTCACAATGGTCTGGAAGCTAATATAATAAAAAGCGTTACAGCCGATATGATGGTGGACTCCGCACAGTCCTTGCTGCAATTGGTCGGTGCCAAAGGGTATAAACTCAATCATATTGCCGGGCGATCCGTGGTCGACAGCCGGCCTTTCCAGATATTCGAAGGTTCAAACGACATTCTCTATCACCAGATTGGAGAATCGGTCCTTAGACAAATGAAAAGCATACAGGTAAGCAGCCTCGCCAGGTTCCTTAAGGAATTTACCACACATGCAGCCAGCCGTATCCAGGAGATGGTTAGCTTTTCCGTTGATTTCAGATTACCACAGCGAAAACTTGTCGATTTCGGCAAAGCAATCAGTCGGATTGTGTCCATGGACCTTGTTATGCATCTCGAGGATAGAGGATTCCGCAAAGACCTGATAAATAACGCTTTGGAAATCTTAAGCCAGGAAATCTCCACACTTCTGAACACGTTCAGCCACACGAACAATGCCATGGTTGTTTCAGACTATCAGGAAAATAGTGCGTGGTGAGGTTAAGATTGGTTGCCAGTTGCCGGTTACCAGTTGCCGGTTAAGGCCAGAAGTGCATTCGTGGTAAGGGACGCGGTCCCCGCTTTCGCGGGGATGACAAGTGCAACAGCATTGCCTCAAGAGCGTTGTCATCCCCGCGAAAGCGGGGACCGCGTCCCTGAACATGAAAATAACTTCTGGCCAGTAACCAGCAACCAGTAACCAGCAACCAGCAACTTTTTCTACCTTTGCCCGGATTAGAAAAAACAGAAAAATGTATCGAACAAACACCTGCGGTGAACTCAGGATCAGTGATGCAGGAAAAACGATAACCCTGGCGGGATGGGTACAAAAAACACGTGAATTTGGCGGGATGACCTTTGTTGACCTCCGCGACCGCTACGGACTGACACAGCTGGTTTTCAACATGGAAACAGAGCCCGACCTCTGCCGTCAGGCCCGTGACCTGGGCCGGGAGTTTGTAGTCAGGGCTACCGGAAAGGTTGCCGAACGAAGCAATAAAAATCAGAATATCCCAACCGGTGATATCGAGATACATGTCACTAAACTTGAGATCCTCAATCCTGCAGAGGTCCCGCCTTTCACCATTGAAGAGGCCAGCGACGGCGGAGATGAGATCCGGATGAAATACCGGTATCTTGATTTGCGGCGCAGCCCTCTCCAGAGGAATCTGGCATTGCGCCACCGGATGGCCCAGGAGATCCGGAAATATCTGGATTTACAAGGATTTCTGGAGATTGAGACTCCGGTTATGATCAAATCCACCCCCGAGGGCGCCCGCGACTTTGTGGTACCCAGCCGGATGAATCCGGGGCAGTTCTATGCCCTTCCGCAATCGCCGCAGATGTTCAAGCAACTCCTGATGGTATCAGGCTATGACCGTTACATGCAGATTGTCAAATGCTTCCGCGATGAGGACCTGCGTGCCGACAGGCAGCCGGAATTCACGCAGATTGACTGCGAGATGGCCTTCGTTGAACAGAATGATATCCTCTCCACCTTCGAGGGAATGGCCAAGCACCTGTTCAAACATGTTCTGAATGTCGATTTTGACAAACCCTTCCTCCGGATACCTTATGAACAGGCCATGTCGGAATACGGCAGCGACAAACCCGATCTCCGGTTCGGAATGAAAATCAAGGAAATCGGGTCTCAGGTTACGGGTTTCGGGTTTCAGGTTTTCGACGATGCGGAATATACCGGGGCGATCGTTGCCAAAGGTTGTGCTGGATTTACCCGCAGGCAACTTGATGATCTGACAGAATTCGTCAAAAAACCTCAGATCGGAGCAAAAGGTCTTATTTATACAAGATATTCTGACGACGGGACGATCAAATCTTCTGTCGACAAGTTTTTCGATGCAGCCGCACTGCAGGGGTGGGCGGAGGTCACCGGTGCCAAAACCGGCGACCTCCTGCTGATCCTGGCGGGTAAGAAAGAAAAAACTTTGAAGGCACTGGGCGAGCTTCGCCTTGAGATGGGCCGGCAGCTAAACCTAATGAACAAAAACACTTTTATTCCGCTCTGGGTAGTTGACTTCCCGCTGGTGGAATGGGATGATGAGACACAACGCTTTTATGCCATGCACCATCCTTTCACCGCTCCGAAACCCGAGGACATTCCCATTCTCGACATCGATCCCGGTAAAGTCCATGCAAACGCTTACGACCTGGTAATCAATGGTGTGGAAATCGGAGGCGGATCAATCCGTATCCATGATTCCAGGCTGCAGGCCAAAATGTTCGAGGTTCTGGGTTTCACACCGGAGCAGGCCGAATATCGTTTCGGATTCCTGATGAATGCATTTAAATATGGTGCACCTCCGCACGGTGGGATCGCATTTGGTTTCGACCGCTGGGTTTCCCTGTTTGCCGGGTTGAGCTCCATTCGGGATGTCATCGCCTTCCCGAAAAACAATATGGGCCGGGACGTTATGCAGGATAGCCCGTCTCAGATCGATGCAGAACAACTTAAGGAGCTGAATATCAGATTAGGACAAAATGAATTGTAAGATTCGAGCGCAGTGTGTCGAATGCTGAAAATCAGATTCAAGGAACGTCGTAGAGACGCATAAATGCGTCTGTCATAGACGCATTTATGCGTCTCTACAACACCTGATTATCTCCTCTTCGGTGGCGGTGCAGTTGATCCTGCACTTTCCAATCTGCTCCAGCAACGTGAAGTTTATCCGGTGGTCGGTATTCTTTTTGTCGAACTTCATCCACGGTATTAATTGGCCTGCCTCTCTAAACCCCTCCGGAGGCCTCCCATACAACCGGTGTATCTCGTCACGCATCACGCGTAACGATTCCACCGCCAAGCCCAACTTCTCTACGGAAAGTGCGGCTTCCGCGATCATCCCCCAGGCAACGGCGTACCCGTGCGGAACAGGATTTCCGGCATGAAGTGATTCACTTTCAAAGGCATGACCGATGGTATGACCGAAATTCAGGGATTTCCTCAATCCCTTCTCCTCCGGATCGGAATCCACAATTTCCTTCTTGATCTCAATCGACCGCCAGATGAGCCGGCCCATGGCTTCCTCGTCATATCGGGATAAATCAAATTCCATCAGATCATTCCAAAGTGAAGCATCTGCAATCAATCCGGCTTTCAACATCTCTGCATATCCGGATAAAAGATTCTCTTTGTCGAGTGTTTTGAGAAAAGGCAGATAGAGCAGTACATGCAATGGTTGCCGTATGGTTCCGACTTCATTTTTCAACCCCCGGAAATTTATTCCTGATTTTCCGCCTACGCTGGCATCAACCATGGCCAAAAGGGTTGTCGGTATGTTAATAAAGGGCAGACCCCTCTTGAGGGTTCCGGCAGCAAACCCACCCAGGTCGGTCAGCATCCCGCCGCCCACATTGATGATCAGGGAGGAACGGTCGATGCCTCGCCCGCCGAAATAGTCCCAGACCCTCATTACCTGTTCGATGTTCTTCTGCTCTTCACCGGACGCCAGTACCAACAGGTTTTCATGCGGAATCTGCCGGAAACCTTCTACAAGCGGCCAGCAATGCTTCCAGGTATTCTCATCGAAAAGCAGAAAGATTTTACCTGCGGAATAACCGGCCGACAGTTCGGCCAGATTCGCATGCAGGTCGCGGGTG
Source organism: Bacteroidetes bacterium GWF2_49_14 (assembly GCA_001769295.1). Lineage (GTDB taxonomy): Bacteria > Bacteroidota > Bacteroidia > Bacteroidales > UBA12481 > UBA12481. The sequence goes on from MEOR01000108.1 coordinate 43,448, forward strand.
AGGCTCACTTCGCTATTTCGGAAGATTGAATTCATGATCGTATAAAGCGGTTAAAGGTAACCAAATAATCCGCTACCTTTGGGGCAAAAATCCTGACAATGGTAGATTTCGACAACCTGGAAGTTGCATTCCGTTACAAAGACAACCGGGAATTAAAGTTCGCATACTGGCTCTTCCGGATGGTTGGCAAGCCCGGCCTGGTTAAGCTGGGCAAATCGTTGACCAACTTCAGCCTTGCTCTTCATCTGCCCGTAAACTGGCTGGTTAAACCGACTGTGTACAGGCATTTTTGCGGTGGGGAAACCATTGCCGAGTGCATGAAGGTTGCCTATAGAATAGAGAAATTCGGGGTTAAGTGCATCCTGGATTATTCCGTTGAGGGGGGTGAGAGTCCGGAAGCCATTCGGGCCGCCTTGGCCGAAACCCTCAGGACTATTGAAAATGCACGTGTTCACCGAAATGTCCCTTTCACTGTTTTCAAACCAACGGCTTTTACCCTGGAGCATATTCTTGAGAAGGGGAGCAACGGCACGCTACTGGCTGTGGATGACTTGGCTGAAGCAGATAAATTCCGGAACCGTGTAGAGACCCTTTGCAAGGCTGCCTTTGACGCGGATGTTCCGATCATGGTGGATGCAGAGGATGTTAAGTTTCAGCCGATGATTGATGAGGTGGTTACCTCGATGATGGAAAAATACAACAGGAAAAAGGCGGTGGTTTACAATACACTTCAAATGTACCGCACCGACAGGCTTGTTTTCCTCCAGGAGTCCTATGGCAAAGCCGTGGCAGGGAACTATTTCCTGGGCATTAAGTTTGTCCGCGGGGCATACATGGAGCGGGAGCGTGCCCGGGCGGCAAAGTATGGATATCCCAGCCCGATTAACCCCGACAAGCAGACCACCGACCGCATGTACGATGATGGATTGAGGTTTACCGTACAACATGTAGACCGCATCAACACCTTTAATGGCTCACACAATGAAGCGTCTAACCAACTGCTCACCGAACTGATGGCCGCTAAGGGGCTTGCAAAGAACGACTCCAGAATCTGGTTCTCCCAGCTGTTTGGAATGAGCGACCACATAAGCTTTAACCTGGGCGCCGCAGGGTACAATGTTGCAAAGTACCTGCCCTACGGACCCGTCAAACACGTCCTGCCCTATCTCATCCGCCGGGCGGAGGAAAACACCGCCGTGGCCGGACAATCCAGCCGTGAACTCGAACTCGCCCGCCGCGAATTCAAACGCAGGAAAGCTAATGGATAATTCTGCGTCTCCCCAGGTCTCTCGGTCTCTCAGTCTCTCAGTCTCTAAGTCTTATAGTCTCAAAGTCTTATAGTCTCAAAGTCTTCAGCCTAACATGGAACTCGACAACGCTAAAGGAACCTTTCTAGCCAAACTAATCCTGATCCACATCCCGGTGGCGCTGTTGCTTGGCACCGGAATTCTCGCCCTTTTCCTGATTATTCACACCTGGCTCCCGGTGATTATCTCCGGCCTGCTGGTCATACTCGGCTGGCTGGTAACCGTAATCCTCAGGCTGATGTTTGTACGCCTGCGCATATCCGAAGACAGTATCACGGTTATGTATTACCCCATCCGGATTTTGAGCAGCAACTACAAGAAAATTGAAATCCGCAAGGATCAGTTTGCCGGTGGCGAAATATCTGGAAAAATGGGCGGCCTGCGAACCATCCTTCTCCTGTATGAAGACGCTTCGGGTACAAACGCAGCCTACCCACCCGTCACAATCAGCCTTTTCTCTGCAAAAGACCTGAAAAAAATCAAAACCACCTTCCCAAGGACTCCCCGATGAAACAATATCACACGATCACATTTCCACTTTCAACAATTTGTATTATCGCGCTCTGCCTGCTGCACTTTTCCAGCCTCGTGGCTCAGCCCCGCCGACTCTCCCTCTCCTCCCTAGAAGAGACCCTGCATAATGGCAAAGTCATCAAGTCAGCATCGGAAATGTATTTCGATCTTACGGCCGGCAGGATCATAAACATGGCTTCAACACCTGAAGAATTCGTGTACATATCTGACATTGAAGGAAATGCCGACATTTATTACCCCAGCCGCAATAGCAGGATAACGAACAAAAACCTGATTTTCAGTACCCGGAATAACAACCTTTGGTTCTTCCTTAACGGCCAGGGATATGACCTTGGGTTACAGGGGATGGGGTTTAAGGTAGAGGGAATCCGAAATGAGGATTCCTATACGATCACAACATGGCAGGCACCGCTCAGGTATCTGAAGGAGGTGGATAAGATTGACCTGGTTCACGAGAACCACCTTCCCGTTTATTTGGAATATCGCAATACGAAAGGAGGGGTAACCCTAAAGGTTTACTATAATGACTTCGTGCGGATCGGTGAGTCCATGGTTCCTTCGCGTGTCACAGAAATTGTCTTTGCGAATCCCAAAGATTCAACCATCCGGCGTTCAACATACACGAACATCAAATGGGGTGCTCAGGCTGATACACAGGGTTTTGATTATACCATCCCGACAGACGCCAAAATACTTAAATAAAAAAACCGGCTGGTTTTCACCAGCCGGCTCGATTTTCTTATCCATTCTTACAACTGATCTTTCCACATGATCAGTTTTGGGTTGTCGATAAAAGGAGCAAGATCCTTTTTATCAAGAACAACCATCAATAGCATGATCCAGTCAATCAGGACAATAATTCCCCCGACCGCAACCATTGACAGCAGGAAATACCACAATCCATTGATCATGTTTGTTCCCAGATAGTAACGGTGCGCACCTACCCAACCAATTACTGTGCAAAGGATCAGGGCAATGACCGGATCTTTACCTTCCGTCAATACCTGATTGTCAGGCCTTGTGCTAAGGTCCGGCAAATTGAAAACCGATACCGATTCAATCTGATGACCATTGTCAATCATCTGGTCAAGATTTGCCTGGTCGATCTTGTACCTGGCGGCCTGGGCCTGAAAGCCTAAGCCCATTACAAGGAGAAGGCTAAAAAGAGTCAGAGCTTTTTTCATAGAGTTTAAATATTTAATTAATAATGGTAAACAAAGGACAGGCGCAAAAGATTCTTGAAGAACGAAAATAATAAAACGAGTGTCTTTTTCATACGTTATACGATTTAGTTGAACATCTTCGGACAAGCAGGCTAGTAAAAATAAATAAAATCCGGATTGATTCATCACCTTTTATTTATCTTTCCGAAGAAATTAGCAAATCAAATATGCCCATGAAAAAATTCTTATTGATGGCCGGTTTCCTGATAGCGATCGGAGCTGGCACAGCCTCCGCCGGACAAGGGGAGTTGTTTAGTTATGACGCAGCAGCCATTGAAAACCAGATGGCTCAGTTGGATCAGCTTGAAGCTTATTTGCTTGACAATCCCGGCACCACACTAAGCCAGATGACAAGCGAAGGTAATCCACTTGTCGTGTCAGTTGGGGAGTCCTATGGAATCAATGGACTGACCCTTCTGGATGATAAAACATTGGGAATCCCAGGCTTCATCTGGGGATGTTGCCTTAACTGGGTTGGCATACTGGTTGTTTATCTGGTGGGCAAAGATCCGCAACAAACAAAACAAGCCATATTCGGCTGTATTGTAGGATCGCTCCTCGGAATCGGAACCAGCATTGCAGCGCAGCTAACCGGTGCATTATCCGGCATGCTTGGTGGCGGAACTTTTTAGCCCGGTTTAAGTTCCCGGCTTCCTGAAAAACACTTCTGTCGGTCCGGCTGAATGAACAATTTCTGCCGGACCGGCTTTTCTGTCTATATCCTCCGGATAAAAGATGTTCAGAATATTAATTCCGATACTAATCCTCCTTGTTTCCGCAAATGATGCATTTAGCCAAAAATACAGCCGGGTAAGTGCAGATTTTTCGGTCAAGATTAAGTCCCCTTCAGGAGGACAATCCCTCTCCCAGGGGCGTGTTTATTATGACAGGGGGCTCAGACAAATCATTTATAATCTAACCTTCCCGGTACCAGAAACCTGGGTCAGCGCGGATACGGTGTTGTACAGGATCCGGGATGGGAAGGTCGTCAGCCGTACTTTTTCTCCATCCATGGCCGACTTCTCGGTTTTTCACCTTGCCCTGTCGAGCCACCTTCAGAATTTCGGGTTGAATTTTACCAACTATGAGCCTAAAACAATAACCCGTGAAGGGGATCAGGTCATAACAACCTGGCTGCCCCCCCTGCATGCCAGCGATAAACTTGGAAAAATCATGGTATCCGCGCGGAACAAGCAACTCTATGGAGTCATTTTCTTTGATCCGAAAGGCATTGTTATCAGAAAACAGTTTTTCGAGGATTATCAGGTTATCTCCGGACTATCATTTCCCGGAAAAATCGTAGAAATCAATATCTTTAGCGGATCGGAAACCTACCAGGTCACCACTTTTAAGAATATTGTCATTGATGAATCTGAGAACGACGATAAGTATTACTATCCTGTTGGCAGCTTTCGCTAGCCAGGCAACCCCCCAATCATCAGAAGAAATATCAACCTTCCGGGGCCTTGTCAGGCCGGCTGAAAACAATCCGGAATACTCCCTTAAAATCGATCCGAGCAACGAACTTCGTCTCATTTTAACCGGCGGGTTTGCTTTTTACAAAACATTTGTTTCTTCCCAGGATGGTATGGTATGTACATTCTACCCCAGTTGTTCCTCCTACGCAGTTGCGTCCATACAAACGAACGGCCTGCTGGGAATTCTCGATGCAATTGACCGTTTGACAAGATGCAACGGGCTGAGCCCGGAAAAATATCCGATCCACGAACACAGTCAGCGATACTATGATCCGGTACGCAAAATATCTCATTAGTACAATACTGCTGGCGCTGCCATTCACAACGGATGCTCAGGATCTTTTTGACCTGAAGCACAGCCGTGAATTTGCCGGGTACATGATGCGGTCGAACAATTTCGCCCTGGCAGCCGGAGAGTGGGAACGGGTTTTATTTTTATCACCCGGAGATACAGCCGCACGCTTAAACCTCATAAAAGCATACCGTCTGTCGGGAAATCCTGATGAGGCGTGGCAAAGACTGGTCCAATGGCATCCGCAGGGACCCATTTCTGCCGGATTCGCACTCGAGGGCATCCATCTGAGCCTTCAACAAAATGATTTTAACGGGTTTGAAGATATTCTAGGCCGATCTGTCGGAATTAGTCCTGGCCGTCTCAGTGACTACCGTCTTGGGGCCTGGCTCATGCAGGATAAATGGATCACACGCCAGGCCTACCCTGCCCTGCCTTCAATCGTCGCTACTGCAAAAGATTCAAGCCTTCTGGATCTTTACCACCGGAGTCTCCTGGTCAGCCAAAAAAATCCGGCAACAGCAGTGGCTCTTTCTATCCTGATCCCGGGACTTGGTAAAATATATTCCCGTGACTGGAAGGATGGCCTGATGACCCTGCTCTTTGTTGCAACAAACGTATGGCAATCCTATCGTGGATTTTCTAAAAACGGACCGGGCAGCGTAACCGGATGGGTCTTCGGTACGCTAGCCGTCGGATTCTATACAGCCAATCTCTTTGGATCCTGGAAATCCGCAAAAGATTATAACGCTCATCAAACCGACAGGATTAAACATGAAGCTGAGGGTTTGCTTTTCAGCCATTAGCCTGTTCCTGGCAATAATGCCCGGCGTGGGACAAAACCTGGCAGAGACCCGCAGGTTCGCGGATCAGCTATATTTTAACGGTCGATACTCCCTTGCCCTATCTGCCTATCACCGTATTGTCTATTTCGACAGGCAACAGACGGATCCGGGGCTTCTACTAAGGATTGCAGATTGTTACCTTGCGAATAATGATATCAGCCATGCGTTGGAGTATTTTGATCACAGTTATTTTGCTGAAAATTCGGACAGTCTTAAAGTCGGGATAGTCTTCAAAAAATCAGCCTGTTACATTAAATCCCACAATTACAGCCTGGCCCTTATCGAACTTCTTTCCCTGGATGACAGTGCCAGCATTTGGTATTATCATCGATTAAATTTCTATCTGGGAATCTGCTGGTTCGGACTTGAGGACTTCCCCAGATCACTGGCCTGTTTCGAAAAGGCTGCCACCCGGGAGGATCAGCGCGTGAGGATTCAGGCAATTTTTGCCGACCCGCATAACGTCAACCGTCCCAATCCAAAGATCGCCTCCTGGCTAAGTATTTTTTTTCCGGGTTCCGGTCAGATGTATTCCGGAGAAATCATCGATGGGATCAACTCCATGCTCCTGACCGGTTCCTTTGTAGCCCTGGCTTTTTACCTGGCCATAACCTCCTCCCCTATTGATGCTATCCTTACCGCTCTGCCATGGTTTCAGCGCTATTATCAGGGTGGATTCGTGAGAGCTGAGGAATTTGCCAAACAGAGACGTGCTGAAAACCGGAGCCAGGCTTTTGACAAAATTTTGCAGGTTTTAAGTAGCACAAGGCCTATTTAACCATGAGAATTGGGATCTATATATTGCTGACCTTCACCCTGCTGACAGGATTTTTCCAGTCCGGCACCAGCCAGACAGCCATTTCTGTTGAGCCCCCCGAAGTAGTTGCGGTATTTGAGGCCTTGTATCGTTACAATCTTCCTGAGGCAGAGAAAAAGTTTAAAAAATTGTACAGTACGTCAATCGATCCGAACCTGATCGACCTGACCCATGCCAACCTGATGTGGTGGTGGTTGATCTCCGGAGACGATTCACGGGATTATGAGAACCAGATTACAGTGGTTCTGAACCGGATCATTGGCAGGCTTGGTCAAAAATCGGTTGAAGAAATGCGTCCCGACGAAATCTTTACCATGATTCATTCCTATGCATACCTCACAAGGGTGGATATTTATCTGGAACGCTATATTTCAGGGGTTGTCAATCTCAAGCACACCATGAACTATCTGAAGGTGGCGCTCGGAAATTCAGACCGGTTTGATAAATACATGCTTGTTTCCGGGCTTTATAATTATTTTGCTGCGGTAACGCTTGCCAAATACCCCGTGTTCCTCCCATTCTTTGCGTTCGCCCCGTCCAGTGACCGGCAAAAGGGTTTTACCCTGCTGAACAAGTGCACACGAATGGACAATCTGCTCATCCGCAATGAGTCCTTGTATTACCTCATGAAGATTAATTACCAGCTCGAGGATAATTACATCCGGTCTGTTGAAATTGCCGACGAGCTGCTAAAATCGTATCCCAACAACCTCATCTACCATTACCACAGGTTCTCCATTCTCATTGAAGCCGGCCAAAAAGAAGAGGCACGCCTGGCCTACAATCAGCTGCTAAAGGTATCGGCAAATGCGCCGGGATTGAATACCTGCCAGCGGAATCACCTGGTTGTGATTGCGCGTAAAAGGCTTTTAAAAGAAAAAATCAATCCTGCAATCTGATTTTTTTCCATTCTGATTCCCGTCCGTCGTCTATACTCTTTGTATGGACAACGAAAATCTCATTCCCAAACTGGCTCTTGCCCTGATTCCCGGTATCGGTGCAGGAACCGCGAGGTCGCTCATGGCCCGTTGTGAAAACGCAGAATCCGTATTCAGCCTGAAGAAGAGGGATCTCATCACCATTCCGGGTATCGGAACGCAGCTGGCCGACCGCATTCTTTCACCCGATGTAATAACTCGTGCAGAGCAGGAAATAAGGTTTCTGCAAAAGGAAAAAATTGAGGCTCACTTCCTGTTTGATCCCGATTACCCGCCTGCTCTTTCACAATGTACGGATGCTCCGATTGTGATCTTCTCAAGGGGGGAAATGCCGCAACCAGGCCGCCGGACTCTGAGCATTGTGGGCACCCGCAATCCCACCTCCCAGGGCAAACAGTTTACCCGCAACCTGGTCAGTGAGATAGCCGCCCGGGATCCCACCGTAATAATTGTCAGTGGATTAGCCTATGGAATTGACATACAGGCTCACCAGGCAGCGCTGGATTGCGGGCTTATGACAATTGCCGTTTTGGGGCATGGCTTTCACACCCTGTACCCCGCTGTCCACCGCTCAACAGCCTCCCGAATCATAAACCAGGGCGGCCTGATTTCTGATTTCTTTAGTTATAACCTGCCGGAGCCAAAAAACTTCATCCGCCGGAACAGGATAATTGCGGGGCTGTCCGAAGCCACTCTGGTCATTGAATCCGGTATTAAAGGAGGTGCCATGGTCACTGCGGAGATGGCCGGATCTTATGACCGCGATGTATTTGCTGTTCCCGGAAGGCCGGACGACCCGATGTCAGCCGGTTGCAATTTCATGATCCGGACCAACCAGGCCTGTCTGATTAATAATGCCGGAGAACTGATGTATTCAGAGGGATGGATTCAGGGTGACCGGGCTGTAACCGTGCCTCAGCCTGACCTGTTCATCAGTCTGAGCGAAGAAGAAAAACAGATTCTTGATAAAATTACGACCGAACCGATCCTGCTGGATCAGGTCTCCCGATTGGTGAAAATTCCGGTACAATTAGTTTCGGCACATCTTTTATCGCTGGAATTCAAAGGATTAATAAAGAGCATCCCCGGCCAGCAATACTCAAGACAGATCCGCAACAGGTTGTTGTAGAAATGATTTAAATCGTTTTTTTATCTCAAAAATACTTCTACTTTTTGTGCCATTAAACAACCTAGTAAAAACTTAAAATATTAATCTGAAATGGATCCACGAGTAGAAAAATTCATGGCAAAGATCATTGCCAAGAACCCTAGTGAAGTAGAATTTCACCAGGCTGTGCTGGAGGTTTCCGAATCCTTGATTCCTTATATCGAGGAAAATCCGAAGTATAAGCATGCAAAAATTCTTGAGAGGATTGCTGAACCGGAGCGCGTCATTCTGTTCAGGGTCCCCTGGCAGGATGATAAAGGAGAAATCCATATCAACCGCGGGTTCCGCATTGAAATGAACAGTGCAATCGGACCCTATAAAGGGGGATTGCGGTTCCACCCCACGGTTAACCTGGGGATTCTCAAGTTTCTCGCTTATGAACAAGTCTTCAAGAATTCCCTCACCACGCTGCCCATGGGCGGTGGAAAAGGCGGTTCGGATTTTGATCCCAAGGGCAAGTCGGATTCCGAAGTTATGCGCTTCTGCCAGAGTTTCATGACCGAACTATTCCGCCACATCGGACCAAATACTGATGTACCGGCCGGTGACATCGGAGTGGGTGGACGTGAGATTGGTTTCCTTTTCGGTCAGTACAAACGTCTGAGGAATGAATTCACCGGCGTTCTGACCGGCAAAGGCCTTGAGTGGGGCGGCAGCTTGATTCGTCCGGAAGCTACCGGATACGGCTGCGTTTATTTCGCCCAGGAGATGCTTGCCACACGCGGCGATGGTTTTAAAGGTAAAACCGTATCGGTCTCGGGTTCCGGCAACGTTGCCCAATACGCCTGCGAAAAAGCAACCCAGCTGGGAGCCAAGGTCGTTACCCTGTCGGACTCCAACGGCTTCATTTACGATCCCAAAGGAATAACAGCTGAGAAGCTGGCCTATGCGATGGATCTGAAAAATGTCCGCCGCGGCCGGATCAGCGAATATGCTGACAAATTCAATTGCGAATACCATGAAGGCCAGCGCCCATGGGGTGTTAAGGTTGACATCGCACTGCCATGCGCCACACAGAATGAGGTTAATGAGGAGGAAGCCAAAACACTGGTTAAAAATGGCTGCATCTGCGTATCTGAGGGTGCCAACATGCCCTCAACACCGGAAGCTGTTGAAGTATTCCTGCATGCTAAAGTTCTCTACGGTCTGGGGAAAGCTGCCAATGCCGGAGGCGTCGCAACCTCGGGCCTGGAAATGTCCCAGAACTCAATGCGCCTCAGCTGGACGCGTGAAGAAGTTGACACAAGACTCCATACCATTATGGTTGACATTCACAAAACCTGTGAAAAATATGGTAAGGAAAAGGACGGATTCATCAATTATGTAAAGGGCGCCAACATCGGTGGCTTCGTCAAAATAGCTGATGCAATGCTCGCCCAGGGTCTGGTATAGAACCAAACAAATCCTGTTGAATGCTGCCCGCCCCTGCGGGCAGCTTTTTTTTATCTTTGCCAGCTCAAATACAACCGATGGAACTGACAGATACACACAGCCATATATTCCTGCCCGAATTTGACCAGGATCGTGAGGCGGTATTGGATCGGGCTTCTCAAATGGGTGTAAACCGCATATTTATGCCAAATGTTGACAGTTCAACGGCAGAATCGTTGCTGGCCGCAGCTGTTGCCTACCCGGGCCGTTGCTTTCCCATGATGGGTCTGCATCCCACTTCTGTAGGAAAGGACTTTGAAAAGGAACTTAGAATCGCCGACAAATACTTATCGGACTACACTTTTTACGGGATTGGTGAGGTTGGGATTGACCTGTACTGGGATAAAACCTGGCAGGAGCAGCAGGAGGAGGCCTTCCGGATACAGCTGGAGTGGGCACATGCCAGAAACCTCCCGGTGATCATCCATGTGAGAAACAGCTATGAGGAAACCATGCGGATTCTCCGCGACGCCGCACTTCCGGGACTGAAGGGCATTTTTCACTGCTTCACCGGTACGCTGAGTCAGGCCCATGAAGTGACCGGCATGGGATTCCATCTTGGCATCGGCGGTGTAGCGACTTTCAAAAACGGCGGTCTGGACCAATTACTTCCCCATGTGGATCCAAAATGGATCGTGCTTGAAACTGATTCACCCTACCTGGCCCCCGTTCCACACAGGGGCAAACGCAATGAGCCATCCTATCTCCCCCTCATAGCCAGCCGTGTTGCCGATCTGCTTTCGACTTCTCCCCTTCACATTTCGGAACTCTCACATCTCAACTCTAAACTCCTCTTCGGTGTCTGACAAAACATCCATCCTGATCATCTATACCGGCGGAACCATTGGTATGATCACAGAGCCCTCGACTCAGGCGCTCGTTCCGGTTGATTTTAAGGAGATCTCCTCCCAGCTACCCGAGCTTCGGAAGTTTGACCTTCAACTGGAACCTTACACATTCGATCCACCGGTGGACTCATCCAATGCCACACCGGATTTCTGGGTCAAACTGGCCTCCGTAATCCGCGACGAATACCTGCACCACGATGGATTTGTCGTTCTCCACGGAACGGATACCATGTGCTTTACTGCATCCGCCCTAAGTTTCATGCTGGAAAACCTTAATAAACCGGTGGTATTCACCGGATCCCAGTTGCCCATCGGAGTCCTGCGTACCGATGGAAAAGAAAACCTGCTGACAGCCATTGAGATCGCGGCTGAAAAAAGGGATAACCAGCCCATGGTGCCGGAGGTTAGTATCCTGTTCCAAAACAAACTCTTCAGGGGCAACCGCACAACCAAGCATAATGCTGAATATTTCAATGCCTTCAGGTCAGAGAATTATCCCTGTCTCGCCGAGGCAGGCATCCGGATACACTATAATTATGGTGCCATCCACTACCCGGTGAACGAAAGGCCCCTGCGCGTACATACGGGCCTCGACGATCACGTAACCCTGATCAAACTGTTTCCCGGAATGCGGCGCGATCTTCTGCATTCGATGCTTTCGGTGCCAGGGCTTAAAGGAGTTGTCCTTGAAACCTTTGGTGCAGGAAATGCCCCGACGACGGATTGGTTTCTCGATGAAATAAGGGAAGCCATCGAAAGTGGAATCCTGATTCTGAACGTGACACAGTGTCCTGCCGGCAGCGTCGATCCGGGGAAATATGAAACCAGCCGCCTTCTCCATGAAACCGGTGTCCTGAATGGCCGGGATATGACCTCGGAAGCCGCAGTTACCAAATTAATGTTCCTGTTTTCACAGTCGGCAAACCCGGATATGCTGAAAGTATACCTCAATAAATCAATAAGTGGCGAAATAAGTGTGTGACCCGCACCCATTCAAAAGATTTTTTTGTAATTTTCGCCCGATTTTCGGAGAGATGGCCGAGTGGTCTAAGGCGCGCGCCTGGAAAGCGCGTATCCTACGTGAAGTGGGATCGAGGGTTCGAATCCCTCTTTCTCCGCGAGAATTTTTAACTTTGACTAACAAACACAGAAACAAGTATTAACCAATCGATTTAATGTCATGAAAAAACTTGCTTTGATAGCCATTTTCGGGATGCTAACCATCGGAGCCTCTTCTTTCGTTCTGATGGCTCAGAACCAGCCAACCACTTCCCCGGACACCTCGGTAGTTGACACGACCAAGGCCAGGCCTGCAGCAGCTGCCATTACCACACAGCAGGCTGCTCCGGTTGAGGAGGATAAATCCATGCACCAGGTGGTGAAGGAAAAATTCATCGAAGGGGGCGCAGGATTCATGGGCATCATTGCCTTGTGTATGATCATGGGTCTGGCGGTTGCAATTGAAAGGATCATCTATCTGACCCTGGCAACCACAAATTCAAATAAGCTCCTTACCCAGATTGAAAAAGCATTGGAAGAAGGCGGTATTGAAAAAGCTCAGGAAGTTTGCCGCAATACACGCGGACCTCTTGCCGGGATATTCTACCAGGGTCTGGAGAGGTATGGTGAAGGAATGGACATGGCAGAGAAATCTGTTATCTCGTATGGCAGCGTTCAGATGGGTCTGCTCGAAAAAGGCCTTTCCTGGATCTCCTTGTTCATTTCCATTGCTCCAATGTTGGGATTCTTGGGTACGGTAATTGGTATGGTTCAGGCATTTGACAGTATTCAGCAGGCAGGTGAGATCTCCCCGGCCCTTGTTGCTGCCGGTATCAAGGTTGCTCTTTTGACAACGGTTTTCGGGCTGATCGTAGCTCTTATACTACAGGTATTGTATAACTATTGCCTGTCAAAAATCGATTCCATTACCAATGACATGGAAGAATCATCAATCTCTTTCATGGACATTCTGATCCGTTACAGTGTTGCTAAAAAATAAGTAAAGGAAAATGTCATGAAGCAAAACGTTTTAATGCGCATCGGACAAGTTTTCTTTTACGCTCTTATGGCCGTATGCGTGGTGTTGATTGTAATATTTTACCTCAACACCGGTAATATCAATCCTGATGATCCGAAAATCAAACAGATGTCTGATTTGGGACCAATCCTCAACTACTTACTGGTATGGGCCTATATCCTGGTTGGAATCGCAATTGTGTTTTCCATTGGATTCCCATTGTTCAACATGGCAAGCAATCCGAAGAAAGGCCTTAAAACCCTGATTTCTGTTGTCTTACTGGCCGTGGTATTCTTTGTGGCTTACCAATTGGGGGATGACACCATTCTGCAAATAGCCGGTTATAATGGCAAGGACAATGTCGCATCAACCCTTAAGTTGACAGATATGGGAATCTATGCCATGTATGCACTGATAGCAGGCTCGATTTTAGCCGTGCTCTATTCTTCGATAAGCAAGCTTTTTAAATAATCACCAGCAGGGCAAAGCGAGATCTCGCTTTGCCCTCTTTTGATTGCAAACATCATACCAATGGCAAGAAAAAAAAGGTCATTTCCGGAAATACCGAGTGCATCCATGGCCGATGTTGCCTTTATGCTCCTGATCTTCTTTATCGTTTCAACCACCATGAACGTGGATAGCGGGATTTACCGTCTCCTTCCTCAGTGGGTTGATAATGTTGAACCTCCAAAGATTAATAAGCGAAACACATTTGTTCTCCTGATCAACAGGAACAATGATCTTCTGATTAACAGTGAATTCGCTCAGACTTCTGAGGTCAAAGACCGGGTTAAGGAGTTTATCCTGAATCCTCGTAATTTGCCGAATCTATCTGAAAAAGAAGAGGTCGAAATTGAGGGTATCGGCGCATACAATCGGTCCAAAGGCATTATATCCCTTCAAAACGACAGGGGAACTGATTATGGGGCCTACATTGCAATACAAAACGAATTAGTCAAGGCTTTCAGGGAACTGAGGGACGAGTTGGCCTATTCCGTTTTTGGCCAAAACTTCAACAAACTTTCCGAAGATAAGCAGGAAGCTATTACCAAAGCTGTTCCTACGGCTGTGTCGGAAGCTGAACCCGTTGAATATATAAAATAACCAGGAGGTACAAAATGTCTAGGTTCTCACGAAAAGGAAAAAGCAAGGGTATACCACCCATCTCTACGGCATCAATGCCTGATATTGTTTTCATGCTGCTGTTCTTCTTTATGGTCACAACCACCCTTAGGGAGACAACTGTCAAAGTTACCCAGAGACTTCCGGAGGCAACCGAAGTTGTCAAACTGGAGAAAAAATCACTTGTCAGCTACATCTATGTGGGTTCACCACGCCAGGAATATCAACGTCTGTATGGAACAGAATCCAGAATTCAGCTGGATGACGATTGGGCCGTAGTTGAGGATATCCGCGGTTATATTGCCGGTGAGTGGGAGAAACGTGACGAATCCGACCGTCCGAAGATGACAGTTTCGCTGAAGGCCGATGAAAAAACCAAGATGGGTATTGTAAATGAGATCAAGCAGGAACTCCGGAAGGCTGAAGCCCTGAAAATCAACTATTCCAGCAGGAAAAAGGTTGTGGATTCAAAGTACTGACAGAGTTAGTCTGATTGTATATAAAAAAAGGCTGCCTGGTGGGCAGCCTTTTTTGTTATTCTGAAGCTTCCGCTGCTTCCCGCCTGTTGCGCTCCCGTTCAATCCTCGCAGAAATAAATATTGAAACCTCAAACAGAAGGTACATCGGTATGGTAACGAGTATCTGGCTGAAAATGTCCGGGGGAGTTATAATCCCGGCCGTTACGAGGATAATAACAATCGCATGCTTCCTGTATTTGCGCATGAAACCCGGGGTCAACAGTCCAACCTTACTGAGGAAAAAGACAAGGATTGGCAGCTCGAAAATAAGCCCTGTTGCAAAGATCAGGGAAGTAACGGTTCCAATATATGATCTCAGATTAATCTGGTTGGCCACCTGTTCACTCACACTGTAACTTCCCAGAAAATTGATCGTGAGAGGCACAATCATGAAATAACCGAATAGCACCCCGATCAGAAACAGTGCCGTTGTATAAAAAACCATGCCGCCGGAGTGTTTTCTTTCGCGCTCCTTAAGCGCAGGCATTATGAACCGGTAAAGTTCCCAGAAAACATAGGGTGCGGCCAGAATCAGCCCCCCGAAGAATGCAATGGTCAAATGAATCCTGAATTGGCCCGATAAATCAATATTAATCAGGCTGAGCGTAATGTCATTGATGCAAAGCTTATCGGTATTGACAAATTCACCGAGCTTGCAGAACATGCGGTTGGTAAAAAAATCCGGTGATTTCGGAGCAAGCAGGATATGATCGAATATGATGTCCTTCAGGAGGAAGGCAACGATCGCAAAAACACCGATAGAAGCCAGTGAACGCAACAAATGCCCTCTGAGCACCTCAAGATGCTCAAGAAAAGTCATGTCATTCGCATCCTTGGTTTTAAGCTTTTTCTTGTCCAAAAGCCCTATTTTTTATCGTCTTCGGATGTCTGTGTCTTCTCAACGCCTTCAGCGCCCCCCTTTGAAGCATCCTTAAACTCCCTGATACCCTTACCCAACCCACGCATGAGCTCCGGGATCTTCTTCCCGCCAAACAACAAAACAACGATCAAAGCGATCAGAATCCATTCCGTGGGACCAATGACACCGGCCAAAACAAAAGCTAAATCCATGGTTTTCTCCTTTTTTTAAAGCAGAGCAAAGGTATAACATTTTCATAAAAACTGTGATTTTTATACTTTCGCCAACGATTTTCCCGGCTCCGGAGAGCCGGATACATAAATAATCATGGAATATAGCTTCAGAGAAATTGAATCCCGCTGGCAGGCATACTGGAAATCGAACAAAACCTTCGAAGTCCGGGTCGACCCGTCAAAACCCAAGTTTTACGTGCTCGATATGTTTCCTTACCCTTCGGGCGCCGGACTACACGTGGGCCATCCTCTGGGCTATATCGCCTCCGATATCTACTCCTGGTACAAGCGGCTGAACGGCTTCAACGTTCTTCACCCCATGGGATATGATGCTTTCGGACTGCCGGCGGAGCAATATGCGATTCAAACAGGTCAGCACCCGGCCATCACAACTGAAAACAATATCAGGCGATATCGTGAACAATTGGATAAAATCGGCTTTTCCTACGACTGGTCGCGCGAAGTGAGGACCTGCGATCCCGATTATTACCATTGGACCCAATGGGTTTTCATGCAGCTCTTCAACCACTGGTATAATAAAATAACGGACAAGGCCGAATCCATTGAAAGCCTGATACATTACCTTGAAAAGAGGGGAACCGAAGGTCTTGAGGCCGCCTGCTCCGGCCCTTTGATTCTGTCGGCTGCGGAATGGTCCGGTATGCCGGCAAACCGGCAACAGGAAATCCTCCTGAACTACCGTCTGGCTTACCTGGCAGAAACCCTTGTGAACTGGTGCCCTGCCCTGGGTACCGTTTTGGCCAATGATGAAGTGAAGGAGGGATTCTCCGTCAGAGGCGGCCACCCGGTTGAACAGCGTAAAATGAAACAGTGGCTGCTTCGGGTTTCAGCTTATGCCGAACGGTTGTTATCAGGACTTGATACCATCAACTGGACCGACTCGCTGAAGGAGATGCAGAGAAACTGGATCGGAAAATCGGAAGGTGCAAATATGTTCTTTCCGGTCACCGATAAAGAGTACACGATTGAAATTTTTACAACACGGGCCGACACTATTTACGGGGCAACCTTTATGGTCCTGGCACCGGAATCGGAGCTCGTTCCCCTGCTAACACACCCCGCACATCGGGATGAGGTTGAAAAATATATTGAAGAAACCCGGAAACGAACCGAACGGGAAAGAATCGCCGAGGTGAAAAAAATTACCGGGGTCTTCACAGGGACCTATGCCGTTAATCCCTTTACCCGGGAAAATATCCAAATCTGGATCGCTGACTATGTACTGGCCGGATACGGGACCGGGGCTATTATGGCCGTACCGGCTCATGACAGCCGCGACTTCCGTTTTGCGCTCCATTTCAACCTTCCGATTGTTCAGGTAGTCCTCCAGCCAGGCCAGGAACCCACAGATCCGACTACCTGGCAGGACTCTTTTGATGCGAAGGAAGGGATTATGGTCAACTCGGGATTCCTCAACGGGCTCTCGGTTCCGGAAGCCATTGCCAAAACCAAAATCGAGATAGAAAATCGCGGAATCGGGAAAGTCCAGGTCAATTACCGGCTTCGTGATGCAATCTTCAGCAGGCAGCGCTACTGGGGAGAGCCTTTCCCCGTCTTTTACAGGGACGGACTGCCATACCTGATGGATGAGAAGGATTTGCCCTTGCGACTGCCCGATGTAGATGCTTTCCTGCCCACTGAAAAAGGCGAGCCGCCACTGGCTAGGGCAGCACATTGGAAAACTGCCGGTGGCGATCCCATCGAGCTAAGCACGATGCCCGGATTTGCGGGCTCTTCAGCGTATTATCTAAGGTATATGGATCCCGGTAACAAAAAAGCCCTGGTTTCACGGGAAGCCAATGAATACTGGCAGGATGTCGACCTTTACATCGGTGGGACCGAACACGCTGTAGGTCACCTGATTTATTCACGATTCTGGAATAAATTCCTGTTTGATACAGGATATGTCTGCAAAGACGAGCCGTTCAAAAAACTGATCAACCAGGGCATGATTCAGGGGCGGTCCAATTTTGCATACCGGATCAAGGGTACGAATAAATTCGTATCGCTCGGGCTTAAGGATCAGTATGATACAACACCCATTCATGTGGACGTTAATATCGTTTCACATGACGTGCTGGATCTGGAAGCATTCCGGAATTGGAATCCGGAATACAGCCAGGCGGAGTTTATTCTCGAAAATGGAAAATATGTATGTGGATGGGCTGTAGAAAAAATGTCGAAATCGATGTACAACGTGGTCAATCCCGATGTAATCATTGACAAATACGGCGCTGACACACTCAGGCTCTACGAGATGTTCCTGGGGCCCATTGAGCAGTCCAAGCCCTGGGACACCAATGGCATCGACGGGGTCCATAAGTTCATTAAAAAGCTTTGGAGGCTGTTCTACGCCAACGGAGAACAACTGGCGGTCACCCCAGGGAAGGCTGCACCGGCAGAACTTAAGGTTCTGCACCGGACGATTAAGAAAATTCAGGACGATATTGAACGTTTCTCCTTCAACACATCGGTCAGCACCTTCATGATTTGTGTGAACGACCTGACGGATCTAAAATGCAGTAAATCAGAAATTCTCGAGCCCCTGCTGGTCCTGATCGCGCCTTTTGCCCCACACCTGGCTGAAGAACTTTGGAGCCGGACCGGACACTCCCAAAGCATTTCGATTGCCTCCTGGCCGGTTCTTAACCCCACTTTTCTTTTAAAGGATACTATTGAGTACCCGGTTTCGTTTAATGGAAAGATGCGTTACAAACTGGAGCTTCCGGCCGACATGAGTATTGCCGAAATTGAAAAGACGGTGATGGAAAATGAGCAGACCAGCCGCTACCTCCAGGGCGCGATGCCTAAAAAGATCGTTGTAGTGCCAAAACGCATAATAAATATTGTCTATTAAACAAAATACCGATGGTCAGAAAAGACAAAATCCGGATAATCTTACACAAAGGACCTACACTCATCAAGCAAATTTTCCCCACCCGGAAGAAAGCCATCATCCGCGGGGGCATTGGTGTTTTGATAATCATCCTGTTCTGGCTTGCTACACATATCAACTGGGTTATCCTCCTTAAGGGATATCCCGATCCCGGTCCGATCCCGGTGCAGGAGGTCAGGTATGATGAATTCGATTTCCCCGAAGACTCCTTTCATAAAGAAACCATCTACATCCGTTCCGATCAGTTCCTTTCGGATATTCTGGTTGGTCGCGGCGTATCCCTTCAAACCATTGACAAAATTGCACGCAACTTTAAATATGTTTTTGATGTCAGGAATATCCGGTCAGGCAACCAGATGCACTTTTATTATGCCCCGGACTCCTCCCATGTCCTGAATTACATGATCTACGAAAAAAATGCAATAGAATATGTTGTGTATGATTTTCGTGACTCACTTGCTGTATTGATGAAGCAGAAAGAGGTGACCACGGAAGTCAGGTACATGGAGGGGGAGATACGGTCAAGTTTGTGGAATGCAGTTGAGGATCAGGGAGCATCCCTTGAGATGGTATCGGAGATTTCCACGGTTTTTCAATGGATGATTGATCCCTATTCGCTCAACCGCGGAGACAAGTTCGAAGTGATCTACGAAAGCCAGGTCGTCGGTGAGATTACGATTGGCTGCAAGGTGCTGGCAGCCCGCTTCCGCTACTCAGGCAGGTGGTTCGAGGCCTTCCAGTATGTACAGAACGGACGTTTGGGCTATTTCAATAACCTCGGGGAAAGCCTTAAGCGTGCATTCCTTAAAGCCCCGCTCGATCCTAAAACAACTTTCCGGATTAGTTCTAAATATTCGAATAGCCGTTTGCACCCGGTACTAAGAATACGGCGTCCGCACCATGGGGTCGATTATGCAGCCCCAACCGGGACTCCTGTTATCTCAATCGGTGACGGTAAAGTGATACAGCGAAGCTTTAGCAGTGGCTCGGGCAATATGATCAAGATCAAGCATAATGGAACCTATACCTCCGGCTACATGCATCTTTCAAAATATGGCAGCGGTATTACGGTTGGCGCCTCCGTACGTCAGGGACAGGTAATCGGATATGTCGGGGCAACGGGCCTTGCAACAGGACCTCATCTCGATTTCAGGATATGGCAAAACGGACAACCGGTGGATCCTCTGAAAATTGAAGCACCTCCTGTAGAACCCATAGAACTAAAAAACAGGCCTGTTTTTGATTCAATTGTTAAGAATTACAAAGCTGAATTCGAAAAATACAAGGCCGGACTTAAAGCGACTGAAGGAACTTTTTAATCTGTTCAGGGTAATGCAGATGCTCGAGCTGATGAATTCGACCGGCGAGTGAATCGGGAGTATCTTCTGGTAAAACCGGACATTCGGCCTGAAACAGGATCTTGCCCCGGTCATATTCCTCGTCGATCAGATGAATGGTGATGCCGGATTTCTTTCTCCCATCCCGGATCACGGCGTCATGTACATGGTGCCCGTACATTCCCTTGCCTCCGAAATCGGGCAGCAATGCGGGATGAATATTCAGAATCCTTCCGGAATAGGCCCTCAGGATATTGTCGGGGATCAGCCATAAAAAACCGGCCAGAATTAACGTATCGGCCCCGACTTCCCGGAGTTTTTCAAGGACTGCCGGTGAACCATAGAAATCGTGGCGTGTAAATACATGGGACGGTACCGAAAGGCCCCTTGCACGTTCAAGTACAAATGCATCTGCCTTATTGCTAAGAATCAAAACAATATGCACCTCCGAATCCGATTGAAAGTATCGGACTATTTGTTCAGCATTGGATCCGGAGCCTGAAGCGAATATAGCTAAGCTATTCATTTTCTGATACTTATGATCTTTGTTGGAAAAAAGGGCATAAATATACCCGATCGGCCTGCTAAATTCAAAAAATATCAGTGATTTTTGTCTGCCTGAATAAAAAAAGCCTAAAAGTTTTGAAAATCAGGTCCAGATGTGCTTTATTTGCATGGCAAAATTTGTCAGGTTGGTTGCATAATTATTTATTAATTAAAACATTAAAGCTATGTCAGACATTGAATCCAGAGTTAAGGCGATTATCGTAGACAAGCTGGGCGTTGACGAATCAGAGGTTACCCGTGAATCAAGTTTCACCAATGACCTTGGGGCTGACTCCCTGGACACCGTTGAACTGATTATGGAATTTGAAAAGGAATTTAACCTTGCCATTCCGGATGATCAGGCTGAGACGATCTCCACGGTTGGAGACGCCATCAATTACGTTGAGAACAATATCAAAGGGTAACTTAACCATAAATTTGGGTAAGGATTATGGCATTAAAACGGGTAGTTGTTACTGGTCTCGGTGCGTTAACACCGATAGGTAACACGGCACAGGAATTCCGTGAAGCATTATTCAACGGGGTTAGCGGGGCAGCAACAATTACCCGTTTTGACACCTCCCTGCACAAGACAAAGTTTGCCTGCGAGCTCAAGAACTACGACGCAGGGAATTACTTTGACCGTAAAGAAGCAAGAAAACTCGATCCTTATTGCCAGTATGCGCTGATCACGGCGGATGAAGCAATCAAGGACGCAGGGTTTGATTTTGAAAAACTTGACTGCGACCGGGTTGGCGTAATCATGTCATCCGGTATCGGCGGTATTCTCACGTTTGAGGAGGAGATGATGTCTTTTTCCAAAGGTGACGGTACTCCCCGGTTTAATCCCTTCTTTATTCCGAAAATGATTTCTGATATTGCCTCCGGCCAGATTTCCATGAAATACGGTTTTCGTGGGCCAAACTATGGTTCGGTTGCAGCTTGCGCAACTTCAACAGTCTCCCTTATCAATGCATTCGACCATATCAGGATCGGACGGGCGAATGTTATGATCGCAGGTGGCTCAGAAGCATCCATCACACGCGCCGGAGTTGGTGGTTTTAATTCCATGCATGCGATTTCCGTCAGAAACGATGATCCGCAGACCGCTTCAAGGCCTTTCGACCTCGACCGCGATGGTTTCGTTATGGGAGAAGGTTCCGGTACGTTGGTTCTTGAAGAGTATGAACATGCCGTTAACAGAGGTGCCAGGATTTATTGTGAATTTGTCGGCGGTGGATTGTCAGCCGACGCCCATCATCTGACCGCTCCCCACCCCGAAGGCCTGGGTGCTGCCTTGGTTATGAAAAATGCCCTTGACGATGCTGGTTTGAAACCCGAGGCTATCGATTATATCAATGTCCACGGAACATCAACTCCTCTGGGTGATATTTCGGAGCCCCTGGCTATCCAGAGTGTGTTTCTGGATCATGCCTACAAACTCAGCATAAGTGCCACCAAATCCATGCACGGTCACCTGCTCGGTGCAGCCGGTGCTGTGGAGGCCATGGCGTGTATCCTGGCCATTCTTGACAACCGGGTCCCGCCTACCATCAATCATTTCACCGATGACCCTCAGATTGACAACAGACTTGACTTTACCTATCACAAGGCAAAAGACCGTGAAGTTAAGTATGCGCTGAGCAATACCTTCGGATTTGGCGGACATAATGCATCTGTAATCTTTAAAAAATGGATGCCTGACGTGTGAAGGCCTCTCCAAAAAAATCTTTCCGATTCCAATTAAAACGGATCCTCGGTTTTGTCCCCGGGAATGTCCGCTTGTATGAACTCGCTTTCATACATAAATCTGCCTCCATCGCCGACGAAAAGGGAAATCCCCTGAATTATGAACGGCTCGAATATCTCGGCGATGCGATCCTGGGTGCCGTCACGGCTGAATTTCTGTATCGGAAATATCCGGATCAAAAAGAGGGATTTCTAACCAAGATGAGATCGAAAATGGTCAATGGCGACCATCTCTCCCTGATGGCCAGCCAGCTCGGTCTTGATCAGCTGATGGAAAGCCGGCTGAACAATGAACAGGCAAACCGCCATGTCATGGGGGATACCTTCGAAGCCCTCATCGGATCGATCTATCTGGATAAAGGCTACGCAAGAACCCGAAAGTTCATTTTAAAGCGGGTCATCCGGAAATACATCGACTTGCAGGATATGGTCAGTGTGGAAACCAACTATAAGAGCCAGTTGATTGAATGGGCTCAGAAGAATAAAAAAGAGGTTACATTTTACACGGATCTTGAACCTTACGATCCCACCCGCTTCATTTCATTCGTCAGTATCGGCGACACACTTTTCGGAAGCGGCACAGGAGGTTCCAAAAAAGAGGCCGAGCAAAGCGCTGCGCTGGAAACCCTTCAGGAAATCAATACCTGAGTATGGGCAAGCCTCATAAATACAGCCTGACAGACATTCCCTCCACCTGCACCCTGGCCTTTGGGATTCTCTCCGACGAACAGGATTATCGGCTTTGCTGGCTTCTTAACAAATCATTCGGACTCTCCCTTATACGCCAACCGGATCTCCCGGTCGCCACGGCTCAGGCTCCCCAAGCTCAGGCATTCTCTTGCTTTGAATCAAAAGGATCCGCTGACAAACCCCTCTGCCGGCTCGTATCGAACCGTTCCAGGGAGGGGCTTTGGCTCACGGAACACCGGCAGCTGGATTACATTATGCTGATTCACCCGACGGATGAACCTTGTGCATTCACAGAGAACCTTAAAAAGACCCTCACCATGCGGATCCCGGAGATCAGGGGACTGTTCGGGCTGGATGGCAAGGCTTTTGCAAACCTCCTCTGAAAAGAAGACCGCGCATTTGTATCTTTGAGAGATGAGAAAAACTTTTATCCCGATTTTTTCGGTCGTCACCATAGGTGCCGTTATCGCCCTGATCCTGATACAGCTTGCCTGGCTGAGGGACGCGGTCGAGGTAAAGGAGGAACAGTTTAAGCTGCTGGTTAACAAAAGTTTGGGACAAGTCTGCGAAAAGCTTGAAAAACAAGAAACGTTTAAACAGATACAACGGGAAATGATGAGTTCCGGAGACTCACTGGGCTTGTTTCTACTCAGCCAACCCCGTCAGCAAAATAACGATCCGGGTGTACCGTTCGATTCCCCTGAGGCTAATCAGAGCTATTTCTATAATGAAGACCGTAATCCCATTGAATCTGAAGGTCAGTTTGACCTGATTGCGGGAGATACTGCGATCAGGGCCAGAGAACAATCTTTGTACCAGTCGGAGCAAGGCGACAACTCCCCTTCTGCAGATGCCTCTCCTGGTGAGGCCAGGGTTGCATACAACCGTCTCATAACCAACAAGAAGGTTTACCTGGATAAGATCCTCAACCAGGTTATTCTGAGTGAAGGCAGAATTGAGGAACGGCTTAATTATCCGGGCCTCGACAGCCTGATCCGTCAGGAATTTAAGGAAATTGAAATCTCATATGAATTTGCGGTCAGGAGCGGCACTTCACGCTATACCCTGAGAAGTGCCGGTTTTAATCCACTGGTTTCTTATCCCAAATATGCTTCTTTGCTGTTCCCGCATGATGTTCGCGTTGCGCCGAATTTTCTCGTGGTCTATTTTCCAACCCGTGACAGATACTTCAGGAATTCGGTCGGTGTAATGGCCGGGTCCTCCCTGTTTCTGGCTATCCTGATTCTGGTAATTTCATCCATTGCGATATACGTGATCAACCGGCAGAAAAAACTATCAGAAATTAAGAACGACTTCATCAGCAACATGACCCATGAGCTGAAAACACCGATTGCCACTATTTCCCTGGCTTCGCAGATGCTGGCCGACCAAGGGATCCGGAATGAAACACGCGACCTTTCGCACATCTTTTCTGTAATCCATGAAGAGAGCAAACGGTTGGGAAACCAGGTGGAGCGGGTTCTGCAGATGTCTATTTTTGACGAAAAGAAAGTCAGCCTGAAGATCCACCCTGTTGATTTTGACAATCTGGTTACCCAGGCAGCCGACAAAATTGCCCTTCAGGTTGAAAGGCGGAGAGGCCATATGACACTGGATCTGCAGGGAGGTCAACAACCTGTTGAGGCGGATGAAACTCATTTACAGAATGTTGTATTCAACCTGATTGACAACGCCCTTAAATATTGCAACACGGAACCGGAGATCCACATTTTGACCCGATCCTCGGACGGAGTAATGCGGATGGAAATATCAGATAACGGGATCGGCATCAGCAAAGAGAGTCTTAAACGGATTTTTGAAAAATTCTACCGGGTTCCCACCGGCAACGTACATGATGTGAAAGGGTTCGGACTCGGCCTGAGTTATGTTAAAAAGGTCATTGAACAACACCATGGTTCTATCGGCGTCAAAAGCGAGCCGGGAAAAGGTACTACCTTTACGATTACTTTACCCTTAAAGCAAAAGGAACGAAAATGAGAACAAGTCGGATTCTACTGGTTGAGGATGATATAAATCTTGGAAGCCTCCTTCGGGAATACCTGAATGCAAAAGGATACGATTGTTCACTGGAAGGTGATGGTGAGCGCGGGTATCGGGCTTTTAAGAAGGACCATTTTGATCTGTGCATCCTCGACATTATGCTTCCAATTAAGGATGGATATACACTCGCCCGGGAAATAAGGGTTCTGAATCCCGACATACCCATTATCTTCTTAACGGCCAAATCGATGAAAAAAGACATTATTGACGGGTTTGAGGCCGGAGCTGATGATTACCTGACGAAACCATTCAGCATGGAGGAACTGCTTATGCGCATTGAGGCGGTTCTGCGCCGCAGCAGGAGGGAAAATCAGGATGAAGTCTTTGTATTGGGCAAGTATTCTTTCGATTCAAACAAGCAAACCCTGACTGCCCAGGAAACCGTGGTCAATCTTACTACCAAGGAATCTGAATTATTAAAACTCCTTTGCCAGCATCCTAACCAGATTCTTGAAAGGAATTTTGCCCTGAAGGCCATCTGGAAGGATGATAACTATTTCAATGCACGCAGTATGGACGTGTACATCACCAAAATCCGTAAGCACCTGGCCGACGAACCCGGAATTGAGATCATAAACATACACGGGAAGGGGTACAAACTGATCCGTGAGTCCTTTAATCCAGTTTAAGAACGGCAAGAAAAGCAGTTTGCGGAACCTCGACATTACCGATCTGCTTCATTTTCTTCTTGCCTTTCTTTTGCTTCTCCAGCAGCTTTCTCTTCCGTGTTATATCCCCACCGTAACATTTGGCGGTAACATCCTTGCGGAAAGCTTTGATGGTTTCTCTGGCAATGATCTTGGCCCCGATGGATGCCTGAATGGCGATATCAAATTGTTGCCTTGGAATCAGTTCCCTGAGCTTCTCGCACATCCGGCGCCCAAACCGGTAAGCGTTTTCATGGTGGATCAGGGTGGATAAGGCATCAACGACATCCCCGTTAAGGAGGATATCGAGCCTCACCAGTTTCGCAGCCTTAAAACCGGTCTGGTGATAATCGAACGAAGCATATCCGCGTGAGATGGATTTCAGCTTATCGTAGAAATCAAATACGATCTCCGCCAAAGGCATCTCAAAAGAGAGCTCCACGCGGTCGGTGGTAAGATAAACCTGTGATTTAAGCTCGCCCCTTTTTTCGAGGCAAAGTTTCATGATAGCCCCGATATACTCGGGCATTGAAATTATCTGTGCATGAATATAGGGCTCCTCAATGCGATCAATCTCGGTAGGATCGGGTAATCCGCTCGGATTGTAGACGTCGATCTGTTCTCCCTTCCGGTCGAAGACATGGTAAAAGACGTTGGGAATCGTAGAGATCACATTCATGTCGAACTCCCGGTCAAGCCTTTCCTGAACAATCTCCATATGCAGGAGACCCAGAAAGCCGCACCGGAATCCAAAGCCAAGCGCTGCAGAAGACTCAGGCTCGTAAGTCAGGGAAGCATCATTTAGGACCAGCTTTTCAAGGGCGTCCCTGAAATCCTCGTAATCATCCGTATCGATCGGATAGAGGCCGGCGAACACCATGGGTTTGACGATCTCAAATCCCGATATTGCCGCATCGCAAGGCCTGTCGACATGTGTAATGGTATCCCCAACCTTAACCTCGGTTGAGGTTTTAATACCCGATATGATATATCCGACATCACCGGTGCTGAGCACATCCCTTGGATACAGTCCCAGCCGGAGAACACCCACTTCATCCGCCTCATACTCCCTACCGGTGTTAAAGAACTTCACATGGTCTCCCTTCCGGATCTCCCCGTTGACAATTTTAAAATAGGCCAAAACGCCCCGGTATGGGTTATACAGTGAATCAAAGATCAGGGCCTGAAGCGGTGCTTTTGGATCACCTTTTGGTGGTGGAACCTTTTCAATTATTCTTTCAAGGATGAGTTCAATTCCTGTTCCAACCTTGCCGCTGGCCTCGATGATATCTTCCTTTTTACAGCCGACAAGGTCAATAATCTGCTCCGTGACTTCGTCCGGCATCGCTGCCGGAAGGTCCATTTTATTCAGAATGGGAATAATAATAAGATCATGATCCATTGCCTGATACAGGTTCGAGATCGTCTGTGCCTGAATTCCCTGAGTAGCATCCACAACCAGCAGGGCTCCTTCGCATGCAGCAATGGCCCTGGAAACTTCATAAGAGAAATCCACATGTCCGGGGGTATCAATGAGGTTAAGGATATAATCCTGCCCACCCAACCGGTAATTCATCTGGATCGCATGGCTTTTTATGGTGATTCCGCGTTCCCTCTCAAGGTCCATGTTGTCCAGGACCTGCTCCTGCATCTCCTTTCCGATAACCGTCCGGGTCACCTCCAGAAGTCGGTCGGCCAGAGTACTCTTACCATGGTCGATATGTGCTATTATGCAGAAATTGCGGATGTTGTTCATGTATGACCCCTTGCTTGAAAATTTTCGCAAAGATACAAAAACCCTGGCAATTGGCTCGGCTTACGCCTCGCTAATTGGTTCGCTCACGCGAACTAATTGGCCCTCCGGGCTAATTAGCGCGAAGCGCCAATTCACGGAGCGTAGCGGAGTCAATTAGCGAGGCTTTAGCCGAGCCAATAAGCGAACGCAGGGAGCCTTTTATCGTTTCACCGCAATCCCCGAAATCTCCACCTCAGCGTCCATTGGCAGCCTGACAACCTGGATGGCAGCCCTGGCCGGAAACTTCTTGTTTTTAAAGAAGGGGGCGTAGGCTTCGTTGATGGCCTTGTAATTATCCATGTTTGTCATGTAAATATTAACCATGACCAGGTCTTCATAATCCAGATTATTCTGCCTCAGCAGGGCACCAAGGTTTTTCATGCATTGCCCGGTGGCCTTTTTGATATCTCCCTTGATCAGTTCCTCCGTTTCCGGCACTCTTGGGATCTGCCCTGAAAGATAGAGGGTACCATTAACCATTACTGCAGGTGTGTAAGGTGCGATTGGCTTAGGAGTCGTTAGCTCCTGGGTGCAAGACAGAGTTACTCCCAGAAGAAGAAAAATCACAAATCCGAATACTTTTTTCATGTCTTAAGTTTATTATTATTTCTTAATAATCTTTTGGTTCGCGAGGGGATGCCTGCTGCTGGTAATAGTCAACCAGTAGACTCCGGGTGGTATCTTTGAGATATTCAATGAGGTTTGGGATTCGCCGCGGCCGGTTTTCAGCTTAATCAGGATCCTTCCCAGCGCATCCCTTACAAGTAGTTCTGCAGCAGCGCCTTCCTTATTAGTGAAACTTACAAACAGGATTTCAGATGCGGGGTTTGGGTAACAGTGCAGCTTTACTACCGGTCTGGATATCTCGTTCGTTCCAAGGCTTATAAAATCAGAAAAAACCTCCCGACTGGCCATAATCCACTTTCCGGCTGTGGCGCCACCCTCTGGCGTACCAGCATCCCACCTTTCGGTTGTCCGTTCAGCTGCCTGTCCATCGGCATAGGTGATACCGTACCGATTTCCGGATGATACCTGCCAGCTGCTGCCCTGCCACTCCTCGCTTGTACTGAGGACCAGGTTCGACCGTTCATCATACTCGTTGACCAGCCTTTGCCATGCATTATAAACCTGGAGGTCTTCCCTCCATATGTAAAGTGCTTCGGCATGATTTTCCAGTCCGTAGTATGTATGCATCACCTTGCTATAGGGAACCCATTCACTGACCCTCCAAATATCGCTCAGAAGATAGTCGGGATGGTTGTCGTGGTTCCAGAAATATAAGTTACGGATGGCCGGGACCCATGCAGAGGCTTCAGAGAAGTTCTCACAGGTTTTAGCTTCCAGCATTCCGTTTTCATCCCATATGTAGGTCCATCTAAAGGCAGGATGAAAATAACCGTCGCCCGGGCTAAAGGATGAGATGGTTTCCTGATAGAGGCGTCCTTCAAGATATTCAGGCTGATATTGGAAGCCCGATTCAATCATCCAGACTCCTCCGATGTAATTCTCCCGAACCATCAGTATCTCGCTGCCATTGGTATCATATTCCCTTCGCTGCCGGTTGATATTAGCCCAAATCCCTCCGCTCTTCTCCTGCCTGAGCATCAGGGTCTGATGCAGATTGTCTGAAGCATAGGCATAGGTGTATTTAATATCAGCACCCTCCATGAGGTCCCATACCTCAGAAATTGGAAATCCCAGAGGGTTATATACAAGTTCAACTGTCTTATCTGCATGCCAGCCATCGTCCCAGTAGGACCATGTGACAGTTTGGGGAAAGTCGTTGTGGAGTCCGGATTTCAAATCCGCATTTTGGGCAGACAGGGATAAAACTCCCGCCGTAATCGCGCATATCAGAAATTGCCTTTTCATGGCGGGATGATTTTATTTTATCAATTAAAATTAGTCAATCCGGAACAAACAAAAAAAAAGCCCACCGGATTTCGCCAGTGGGCTTTAATATAATATGAGTCAGGACTTTATTACATCATTCCACCCATTCCGCCCATTCCACCCATTCCCGGTGCTCCTCCGCCCATCTGATCCTTCTCCTCGGGGAGGTCAGCGATGAGGGTTTCGGTGGTGAGGATCATGCCAGCAACAGAAGCGGCATTTTCCAGTGCAATACGGGCAACTTTAGTAGGATCAATCACCCCTGTTTCAAACAGGTCTTCATAGACTTCGGTACGTGCATTGAAGCCGTAAGCCCCTTTACCTTTCTTAACTTCCTGAACGATAACGGAACCTTCAACACCGGCGTTTGCCACAATCTGGCGGAGCGGCTCTTCAAGAGCACGGCGAACAATTGCGATTCCGGTAGTCTGGTCATCGTTATCTCCCTTAAGTCCGTCAAGGGCTTTAATAGCGCGGATATAAGCCACACCACCACCAGGGATAATACCTTCCTCAACAGCTGCGCGGGTTGCACTCAGTGCATCATCCACGCGGTCCTTTTTCTCCTTCATCTCAATTTCGGAAGAGGCACCCACATAAAGGACAGCAACACCGCCGGCCAGTTTGGCCAGGCGCTCCTGCAGTTTTTCACGATCGTAATCTGAAGTGGTAGTTTCGATCTGTGCCTTGATCTGGTTGACGCGAGCCTGGATCAGCTTCTTTTCGCCACTGCCATTTACAACGGTAGTGTTCTCTTTGTCGATGGTTACCTTTTCAGCAACACCGAGCATTTCCAGGGTGGTAGTCTCCAGTTTCATGCCGGTCTCTTCTGAAATAACGGTACCGCCGGTCAGAATGGCCAAATCCTGCAGCATCTCTTTTCTGCGGTCGCCGAAACCGGGAGCTTTAACGGCTGCGATCTTCAGGCTGCCGCGCAGTTTGTTAACCACAAGGGTTGCCAGAGCTTCACCCTCAACATCTTCAGCAATGATAAGGAGCGGCCTGCCGGTCTGAACCGATGCTTCGAGAATTGGAAGCAGGTCCTTCATGGAGGAGATCTTTTTGTCATAGATCAGAATATAGGGATGCTCGAGAACGGATTCCATTTTTTCGGTGTCGGTAACAAAGTAGGCCGAGATGTATCCGCGGTCGAACTGCATACCTTCAACCACTTCAACAGTTGTGTCGGTACCTTTTGCTTCTTCAACGGTGATAACACCTTCTTTATGAACCTTGCCCATAGCATCGGCGATCAGTTTGCCGATTTCAAAGTCATTGTTTGCTGAAATAGTGGCAACCTGTTCGATCTTCTGATAATCGTCGCCAATAGTTTTTGACTGTTTGTGGAGACTTTCAACGACCTTGATAACGGCTTTGTCAATGCCCCTTTTCAGGTCCATCGGATTCGCACCTGCGGTAACGTTTTTCAGTCCAACCGATACGATTGACTGGGTCAGTACGGTAGCTGTAGTGGTTCCATCACCGGCATCATCGGAAGTTTTTGATGCAACTTCCTTAACCATCTGTGCACCAATATTTTCAAACCTATTAACAAGTTCTATCTCTTTAGCGACAGTAACACCGTCCTTGGTGATCTGGGGTGAGCCGAATTTCTTCTCAATCACCACGTTGCGACCTTTTGGGCCGAGGGTAACCTTAACAGCGTTTGCCAAAGCATCAACACCTTTCTTCAGGTGTTCGCGGGCTTCTGATTCAAAAACAATTTGCTTAGCCATATCTATTCAATATTATTTAGTATTCATATTATTCAATAACAGCCAGAATATCAGACTGGCGCATAATAAGGTAGGTTTTATCCTCAACCTTAATTTCGGTTCCTGAGTATTTGCCGTATAAAACCACGTTGCCGACCTTTACTTCCATTTCAACGTCCTTGGTGCCGGGTCCGGCTGCGATAACATTGCCTTTCTGGGGCTTCTCCTGTGCGGAATCTGGAATAATGATACCGGATGCTGTTTTGACTTCAGCCTCCTGGGGCTCAACTAGTACCCTGTCTCCTAGCGGTTTAACTTTCACTGTAGCCATTTTCAAATATTTTGGATTAGTTATAGAATTAATATTTCCTGTATCTCATATCATATTGCATGCCATTGGGGGAATACTGACAAGGTGACATAAAAAAACACCCCTGATTCCAGGAGTGTTTTTCGATAACTATTTTGTTCCGGCTTACTTCTTTGGAGTTTCAGCCGTTCCTCCGGTCTGACCGGCAGGATTTCCAATCGGAAGTTGCGGAATCTCTGAAGGATCGATTGCATTCTGTATCTGTTCCTCGATGGCTGACCGGTTTGACACGTTGTCACCTTTTGGGATGCTGATGCTGGCAGCCAGGCAGAGCACAAACAGTGCGATTGCAAGGGACCAGGTTGCTTTTTCAAGGAAATCATTGGTTTTCCGAACCCCCATAATTTGTGTGGATGCGGAGAAATTTGCAGCCAGACCGCCGCCTTTTGAGTTCTGCACCAGCACTATTAAGCCAAGCAGTACACAAACAACCAGAATCAGAACAGAAAAAAAGATATACATATTGTCTTGAATTATTGATTCTTAATAAGTTCCCTAACCATTTCAATTTGACTCGCAAAGTAAACACTTTTTTCAGGAAATTTCAAACTTAGTTTTTCATAGGAATGTATGGCTTTCAAAAAATACCCTTGCTGAACAAAAATCTTTGCAAGGGTATCCGTCAGGATTTCCTCGTCTTCCCTCAGGCTATCCAGTGAACGGTCCTCACCTGAAAGCGGCTCGTTATCGGGTCGAAGGACGCGGCTGCCAGCCTGGCTTATAAAAGTATCTATCAGATCTGATCCCTTTTTTTGTGGCCTCGCTGTTTTTGGATCCCGGGCGACAGTCTCTTCCAGGGGCTGGGCTTCAGATTGGGCCGGAATTTTAATCCGTACAGGCGGAAAAACAACCGGCTCTGTAATCCTGGGCTGGCTTAAGGGATCAAGCAGAAGAAATTCGCTGATCAGGTCGCGTGAAGTTACATCATCGGATGACTCTCCGGTTTCTCCGAATGAGCCTGGCTGGTAGGGTGGTGTTTTTCTCTGGGATTCAGGATCGGGGTGATCATTGTCGCGGGAGATGGGGAAGTCGAACAAGAGGAGGTCAAGGTCATTGAGCGGAAGAAATTCTTCTACTTTTCTGACCATTTCAGTTCGTGGATATTCATCGCCGTAGTCTGTAAGGCTTCTCTCAGCATCAGGTTGAGGCGGTGTCGGAGCATAACTCACATAATCTGTTGGTTTTGCCTGATAAGCTTGGGTGGGAATGGGTTCCGGTCGGGCTTCAGGCTCAGTTTCATCCCGTTTTGTGACATGCAGCAGCTCGAACAATGATCTTCTTTCCGGAGCATAGGCTGCGGTGATTTTCAACTGACGGTTAAACCGGATATTCCCCTCGTTTTGAAGGCTTTTAAGGTACATGAGCTGGGCAGGTTGGCAAAACGGGTACTCACGCACAATTTCGCTGAAGCGGACAATTGAAGTATCATCCAGTTTTTCAGGATGATCCAGACACTCTATGAATTGTTCCGGGTTCATTACCAGCCTACAAATGACCTGTTATATATATCCTCTATGATCTTTTCAATTATCAGGGGTATGAGCTCTCCTTCCACAACATCCAATCCCTTGTCGCTGCTATAATCTTCGTAAGCGGTGAATTTTGATTCGAAACTCTTGGCCGGATTCACCTGGTTAACATACTTAACATTGATTTCCACCGTCAGCCGGTTCAAAGAGGCTTTCTCGGCCTGATCTCCGCCACTGATGGCAATCGGTTTGGTGCTGTATCCTACGATCTCCCCTTCAAATTGAAGGTCGCCGCTTTCATTGACC
>MEOR01000108.1:76595-134750 GCA_001769295.1 Bacteroidetes bacterium GWF2_49_14
AATCCGGTCTTTTAGTTTCTCCGTAAAATCCTGGCTGAGCGTTGGATTAACAATTGGGGCACGATTAGGGAAATAGGCCACTGAAATGGTTTTCTCCCTGGCATCGAAGCTGGCTCCTGTAAAGGAAAATTTTATCCTGCAGGCATTCAGCCCCAGAACCATCACTATAAACCCTGCTATACTTAAATACTTCATCTTATTACTTATTCCTTATATCCTTCCCTTTTGCCCTCTGCCTTGTGCCTTGTGCCTTATTCTTTTATCCCATACTCATTGATCTTGCGGTACAATGTCCGCTCACTGATACCCAATTCCTGGGCAGCGAGCTTCCGCTTCCCGCTATGCTTTTTGAGGGCCTTGTTGATCAGGTCGATTTCATTATCCTGAAGAAGCAGTGATTCCTCTATGATCTCTTCGGTGTCCTCTATCTCCTCTTCATCAAGGTGTTTGCCGTGATGTGCCGGAGTTGAAGTTACCGGTGTATCGAACCGGGAGTGGTCCTGCTGAAAAAACCGGTTTATCGGGTTGGTTGCTTCGGGTTCGGTCATGGGCACGAGATCGCTGCTGCCCCGCATTTCATTGACCAGTTTCTTAAGGTCATTTACATCTCTTTTCATGTCAAACAGAACCTGGTACAGAATCTCCCTTTCGGATGAAAAAGTACGGTCCTCACGATCTTTGGGCATTAACACCGGAAGTGACGTACGTGTATCATCCGGAAGATAAGCCTTAAGCCGCTCGGCAGAAACCATTCGGTCCTGTTCAATAATTGAAATTTGCTCAGTGATGTTTTTCAACTGCCGGATGTTGCCCGGCCATTTATAATTCTCAAGGAGGATTTGTGCGGATTCATCCAGCCGGATGACGGGCATCATATATTTTTCGGCAAAATCCATTGCGAATTTCCGGAACAGCAAGAAAATGTCCTCCCGCCTGTTTCTCAGGGGTGCAACGATGATCGGCACGGTATTCAGGCGGTAGAACAGATCTTCCCTGAAACGTCCATCCTGAACAGCCTTCAGGATGTCAACATTTGTTGCAGCCACGAGCCTGATATCGGTTTTTTGCACTTTCGAGGATCCTACCCTGATAAACTCGCCTGACTCGAGGACCCTTAACAGGCGCACCTGGGTGCTAAGCGGCAATTCGCCTATTTCATCCAGGAAAATGGTTCCCCCGTTGGCCTCTTCAAAATATCCCTTTCGTGATTCATGGGCTCCGGTAAAGGCGCCCTTTTCATGCCCGAAAAGCTCTGAATCGATGGTTCCTTCGGGAATTGCACCGCAGTTGACTGCGATAAAAGGCCCATGTTTTCTCGAACTGTGCTGATGTATGATCTGTGGGAAACGTTCCTTTCCTGTACCGCTTTCACCATTGATCAGGACGGACAAATCGGTTGGCGCAACCTGAACTGCAATCTCGATGGCACGGTGGAGAGCCGGTGAATTTCCTATAATCTCGAATCGTTGTTTTATCTTATGAATATCCATAGTGTTGAGAGAACAGACATTTTTTCAGTAAAACGGTAAAGGTACAAAATTACTGGTTTTTTATAACTTGGTGGCGCAATTAAGCGCTATGACAGGCCTAACAAACGACATCCCACAACAGGTTCTGGGAATAATTCCTGCCAGGATGGCATCCGTTCGCTTTCCCGGCAAGCCCCTTGCACTTGCCCGCGGCCTGCCCATGGTCATCCGTGTTTATGAGCAAGCACGGAAAGCACTGAAAGAGGTTATCATCGCCACCAGCGATGACGAAATTATAGAAGCGGCAAAAACATTCGGTGCTTCCTGGGTGAAAACCGGTGCCAGCCATACCTCCGGAACCAGCCGCTGCCTGGAAGCCTTGGGCACATTTATGCAGAATTCCGGGCAACATTTTAAAGCGGTTGTCAACATTCAGGGGGATGAACCATCCATCCGGCCGGATATGATTTCCATGCTGGCTTCAGAGATCCTTGAACCGGGGATATCGATCGCCACCCTCGCCGGAAGGGAAACCAATCCTGATGGGTTTAACGGTCCGAACCGCGTGAAAGTAGTTATTGGGACAAATGGCAATGCCTTGTACTTTTCCCGTTCACCCATTCCGTTTCGACGGGATCCCGGAGCCGCAAGCCAGGCCTGGCTTTCACATATCGGAATTTATGCTTTTAAAACCGAGGTCCTTACTCAAATCTGCAGCCTTGAACCGTCAGCTCTCGAGATTTCGGAATCCCTGGAGCAATTGCGATGGCTGGAGAACGGATTCAAAATCCGGTGCATTGAACAAGAATATCAGGGATTTGGTGTGGATACCCCGGCTGATCTGGAAGCCTATAACCGAAGGGATATTTTTTAACGTATTTCCCGGCTGAAAAGTTCCGATTCCCTGCTCAGATCGAGCCAGGGATGCTCCTTTTGCAAAGCTGAAATCTTTTCCAGCTGGGCTGCCCTGAAATTCCGGAGCGACTCTGCGGAGCCACCCATGGGACGATGTCCGGCCGCCCGGGTTATCGGCTCAATTTTTCCCATCAGTTCAATCGATTCCTGGAGAATACAACCTTCGCAAAACCGCTTCCAGACATAGGCAATACCCGCGGGACCGGGATGAATCAGGTCGGTATCGTAAAAACGGTAATCGCGCAAGTCATCCATGAAAATCTCATAGGCCGGAAAATAGTACGAATCCGGATACATGTTCATTAATCCCGCAACAGCCCGGATCAGGCTGGCTTTGGAAAGCTGGTTGCCCGGGGTGCCCTCTTTCAGGTAGCGTACCGGACTAACGCTCCATACAAACCGTATACGCGGGTTAATGCGCCGCAGCTCCGACAGGGCAGGAAGAAGTATATCCAGAATTTCATCGGGCTCGTAAAACCGGATAGCGAAATCGGAATCCGGAAATTTATGGCAGTTGGAAACCAGTTTGTCCGAAGCCCTGAGATGGTAAGCCCTGGCTGAGCCAAAGGTCAGAATCAGATGACCTGCATTCCTGATGAATGCCGCTGCTTCCTTTAAATGATGGTTCAGGTTATTGAGGCAAACCTGCCGGTCCGGATCAGAAAACGAACCATGGTGATCGAAAGAGTGCCAGAGACCGTCGCGGAAAACCAGTTCGCCGCGTGTGTATTCCTCGCCGTTCAGCAACCGCTGCAATTGGATTCCGATCGCTGCGGGATGATAGACAATCCCAAACGGATTCAGGTTTACCGTAAACTTATTATCTGCAAGATTTTTTCCGATATGCTCCGTAAAGCAGGAACCGGTCAGCATGACTCCATCCCTGTGGTTCAGCGGGTATTCCGATTTTTTGATATGGACGAGGGTCCGGAATCCATCGGGATCAATAAAACATGATTTTCCCTGCATATCTGGTTCTTTCACCGTGTACGGTTAAAATTAACAATCCCCTTGCTGCAACCGGCATATCAATAACCGGGCAGCTTCCGGCCCGGATCTCAAAATGATTCTGATACAGAACTCTTCCAGCGATGTCGCTGATGCTTACCCTTAACTTCTGCGGATCCGGGCTTTTCAGAACCAGGCGCAGGATACCTTCCGGCAACACCTGCCAGCTTTCAAGACCTGCCCCGTCACTGGATGGCATCCGGTCTGCTGACAATCCCGGGCGGTATTCATAAGCCCCTATGTCATAACCTGTTCCGGCGGGACGTTCATGGTCGTCAAGATCGGAACGTATTCCAATCGTATAGAGGCTCTTGCCCAGGTCGATCATCGGGGAACCGGGACGGAGCCGGTAATTGTCAGCGCTGCTGCTGGAAAATCCAGCCGCAGTGAACAATCTCGAAAAGTAGTTACTCTCACTTTTGTAGGAATGGCCCCGGGAGACATCAAAAATATAGGCATCCGTGCCAATACGGTCGGTACCGTCATTTTCATAGGAATCATAAGCCCCCGGATCGATTATGATGTTATTATAGATCCTGCATTCAAAATCAACGGTATTGTCAATTCTGATGCCGTCTGATTTGGGCTGTATAATGGTATTCTGATAGATTCCGTACCAAGTTTTATCCACCAGGGTTTTATCAGAAATGAAAATTCCATGCTCCCTCTTATCCGGATTATCCGGCAGGTATCTTTTCCCCGGCCTGACGATCAGGTTGTTGAACACCTCGGTACCCCCGTTACCGAAAAGGAGTATTCCGCTGCCATAGGTATCAAAGATCTGGTTGTTGAAACACTTCGCAAGCGTACCCCCGCCAATGATTATCCCGCACATCTGGCTCTCGGTCATCAGATAGCTGCAGTCGCGCAGGATATTATGGTGAATGTAACAATCTTTAACAGCGGAGGATACCTGCAGACCGTCCAGGCCAGTCCTTTCGATCCGGTTGTTATGAATATGCACTCCGTCAAGTACAGGCG
The DNA here is from genome assembly GCA_001769295.1 of Bacteroidetes bacterium GWF2_49_14. GTDB lineage: Bacteria > Bacteroidota > Bacteroidia > Bacteroidales > UBA12481 > UBA12481. The sequence goes on from MEOR01000108.1 coordinate 80,969, forward strand.
GCAGAACCAGGTTGCCGCAGGGAGACAAAGTCTGGCCAAGAAAAAAAGAACTCCCCACATACAATCCTTCGCCGGGGACGTCGTGGATATAACAATCCCTGATGATGGTATTATTTTGGGTAAAGGCATTGCGGTAGGTACCGGGGTCGTCACAGGTGGGCTCGGTTTTAGAAATAATGCCGGCGAATCCTGTATTGGTGATTTCGCAGCTTGTCACCGTGAAATCCGATGATTTGTATCCCACTGAGATGCCCGTTCCCGAAGCGTGGCCGACTCTTGATATTTTAATGCCGTAAGCGTACCCCTCTCCAGGCAGTCCTATCAGAATAAAATGAGAGCAGGAGCGGATACTGATACCATAGGAAAAGTCCGTATCGATGATAACCTGACCGTTCCGGTTGGCAAAAACGACCGGTTTCCCGGATGTGCCATGAAAATCGCTGATCAGTAGGTTTGAACGCAGGCCGGGCTCGATCCAGATGGTATCACCCGGCGAATAGGACCGGAAAGCCTGGGATTCTCCTGTTACCTGATCGGCTGTTCGCCGGATCAGAAATTCCTGTGAATATCCGAAAGTAACGAAGGAGAAGAGGAATACCAGAAAGAGTGTGAATTTGCGTTTCATTCCCGAATGATCCCTATTTAGCAAGAAATGCAAAGTTCCGGAGAATTCCTGATAATCCGATTCTCTTTACGGGTGTCCGGTCAAATAGTTCGCTGAATGATTCCGGCGACAACTCAGGAATCGCGTCAATGGTAAGATCCAGAACTTTCTGTTCCGGCTTGAAAGCCCGGATCCCTGTTGCAATCGGCTCCCTGTTCCAGGGACATACACTCTGGCAGATATCACATCCATGTACCGTTTGGTTCCATTTTCCCTTAAAGGAATCAGGGATTTCCGTTTTCTGTTCAACGGTCAGGTAGGAAATGCAGGCTCTGGGGTCGATCCTGCCGGGTTCCGTAATTGCTCCCGTAGGACACGCGTCCATGCACCGGCTGCAGGTGCCGCATTGGTCGGGCACCATTTCTGTCTGTTCGATGATTTCCAGACTTGTGACAACTTCACAAAGGAAGAACCATGAGCCCTTTCCGGGGATCAGAAGCAACCCGTTTTTACCGATCCAGCCCAAGCCTGAGCGTCGGGCCCACTCCTTTTCGAAGATTGGTGCGGTATCGCAGAAAACTCTTCCGTTTGCCGGGGCTACCTCCCTGTTAATCCAGGCAAGAAGCTCTTTTCCAAGCTTTTTAAGCACCTTGTGGTAGTCTTTACCGCGCGCATAGCGGCTGACTGGCACCGTTGAGCCTTCATCAGGAAAATAATAGCCGGCCGCCAGTGAGATTATGGTTTTAGCCACCGGAACCAAAAGCCCGGGGTTCGTCCTGAGATCACGGTTTTGGCTCAGGTAATCCATTTCTCCGGCATAGCCCTTGCTAAGCCAGTCATCGAAAACAGGGCGGAATTCTTCCATTTGGCAGACCGGCGAAAACCCGCAGGCAGAGAAACCCAGCTCCAGCGCTTTTGCGCGTATACGGTTCACAATGTCAGATTCCGGTGCCATGGGATCAGAGAAAACCCAGCTCAAGTTTTGCCTCTTCAGACATCATATCCTTGTTCCAGGCGGGATTGAAAGTCAGTTTGACGTCCACTTTGGTCACCCCTTCAACTTTGGCCACCTCTTCATGAATCTCCTGCATCAGCTGGTCCACCACCGGGCAGCCGGGGGATGTAAGGGTCATAGTCAGCAAAACCCGGCCATCCTCCTCAACGTTGACCTCGTAAATCAGTCCAAGGTCATAAATGTTAACCGGTATTTCCGGATCGTAAATATTCCGGAGAACCCTGACAATTTTTATTTCGGTATCCATTTTCAGTTTTTCATTTTGGCCTTGTAGGCCATTGCGTAATAGCGGATCTGACGGATCATTGCCACCAGTCCGTTTGAACGGGTTGGTGAGAGATGCTCCTTAAGACCGATTTTGTCGATGAAATCCAGGTTAGCCGCGAGAATCTCTGCCGGCGTATGATTGGTAAAGACCCGGATGATCAGAGCGGCCAGACCCTTTGTAATAATTGCATCGGAATCGGCTGTAAAGACTATCCGGTCTCCCTCAAGATCAGCATTCAGCCATACCCGGGACTGACAACCCCTGATCAGATATTCGTCCTTGCGGAAAGCCGGATCGATTGCAGGCAGGTCCTTGCCAAGGTCAATCAGGTAATTGTACCGTTCCATCCATTCTCCGAGTCCGGCAAACTCTTCGATGATCTCCTGCTGGATTGCTTCAATGGTCATACTATAATATCAGGCTAACATATCAGTAACAGTCTGCAATCCTTCCATCAGCCGGTCGATTTCCTGGTGCGTATTGTAAAAACAAAGTGATGCCCGCACGGTTCCTTCTATCCGGAAACGATTCATCAGCGGCATGGTGCAATGCGTGCCGGTTCTGACGGCAATTCCGAATTTGTCGAGGATCATGCCTGTATCGAAGGGATGGACATTATTCAGAACAAATGAAAAGATGGCAGTTTTATCGGGAGCGGTACCATACTGGGACAAGCCGGGAAAGGCCGACAGAAGTCCTGCGGCATAGTCCCTCAACCCGGTTTCATACTCATGAATAGCTTGCATACCGATTTCGGAAATATAGGCTACAGCTTCGGCCATCCCGATCGCACCGATATAATTGGAAGTGCCAGCCTCGAATTTAAACGGCAGCTCATTAAAGGTTGTTTTCTCGAATGTGACCCGGTCGATCATATCTCCCCCGCCCTGATAGGGGGGAAGGCGTTCGAGCCACTGCTCCTTGCCATAAAGGATCCCGATACCGGTAGGTCCGTATACTTTGTGTCCGGAAAAAACATAAAAATCGCAATCCAGATCTACCATATTTACGGCAGTATGCTGGATAGCCTGCGCCCCGTCAACGAGCACAGGTATATCGCGCTCATGTGCAAGCCGGATCATTTCCTTTACAGGATTGATGGTTCCCAGGGTATTGGACACATGCGTAACTGCCACAATCCGGGTTTTATCCCCGAGAAGGTTGCGGTAGGCATCCATTTCTATGGTACCGGCATCGGTGATCGGTATCACTTTCAAGCGGGCGCCGCGTCGCTCGCAGGCCAATTGCCAGGGAACAATATTGCTGTGGTGTTCCATGGTTGAAATCAGCACCTCGTCGCCGGGTTCGAGGAACGTCTCGCCAAAGGAGAATGCCACCGCATTAATGGATGCAGTTGCTCCTGCCGTAAAAATTATCTCGGATATTTTTCCCGCCCCTATAAAAGCCCTGATGGTTTTTCGGGCATCTTCATACAATTGGGTCATGTGGTCGCTCATCCAATTGACCGACCGATGGATTGAGGCATTCTGCTCCCTGTGGATGCGGTTGATGGTTTCAATAACCCTCACTGGCTTCTGGGTGGTTGCTCCATTATCGAAATAGACCAGCGGTTTTCCGTAAACATGCTGTTTCAGGATCGGGAAATCCTCTCTGATTCGCTCAACCGGAAATATTTCCATAGCTAACAAGTTTCCTGGCATTGAAGGGGACAACTGTTGCAGCGCGACAGTTCCCCTTTTAATCTTTTATCAACCAGGTCATTCAGCCTGTCCCTTAAAGGTTCGACCGGTACCTGTTTCAATATCTCATGACCGAAAGCCCCCATGAGCAGGAGTCTTGCCTCTCGTTTGGCAATTCCTCTGGTCTGGAGATAGAACATGGCATTCTCATCCAGTTGACCCACAGTGGCGCCATGGCTGCATTTCACATCATCCGCGTAGATCTCCAGCTGAGGCTTGGTATTCATCCGGGCCTCGCTGGTAAGAAGGATATTATTGTTGGCCTGATAGGCGAGGGTTTTTTGTGCATCCGGCCGAACAAGAATCCGTCCGGTGAAGGCTCCGGTTGCCTTCTCGTCGAGGATTCCCTTGAAATTTTGCCTGCTGGTGCAACCGGGTGCAGCATGGTCAACATAGGTATAGCTGTCGACATGCTGGTTCCGGTCAGCCAGGAACAGTCCCAGCGTATGGTTCTCAGCACCAGGGCCATTCAGGCGGGTATAAACATTGTTCCGGATCATCCCTCCATGCAGGGTTATGGTATTGAAAATCGCATGGCTATCTTTCTCCTGATGCACAAATGAGGAAGAGAGCTGGTTTGAACTGTTGTGTTCGTTTTGCAGCTTTGTGTAATCGAGCCGGGCATTCTGACCCACAAAAATTTCGGTGACTGAGTTAGTCAGAAAGTGGTGGGCGGATAGGGAGTGGTCACATACCACCACACGGGCCATGGCATTATCCTCAATGACCACAAGGTTACGGTGCTGAACGAAAAGATCCTCGGGTGACAGAAGGATGTTAACGACCTGGATGGTCCGGTCTTGTCCCACGCCTTTTGGGATGTAAATAAAGGTGCCATCCTGTGCAAATCCCGTATTCAGGGCTACCAGGGCATCCTTCCGGAAATCGGCATACCGTGAATAATGCGCTTCGAGGATATGCGGATACTGGCGGGCTGCTTCAGCCATGCTGCCGATAATGATTCCGTTTGGAAGAACCTCCAGCCGGGGGCGGTTTTCATAAAACCAGCCGTTGACAAGCAGGACCAGCTCGGTATCCAATTCCGGTATGTCGCAGCGAAACAGGTCTTCAACAGAAAAAAGGATTTTCCGGGGCTCAATGTAGCGGTTAAACGGGGTGAGAAAGACCTCGCGAACATCCGTATACTTATAATTCTCATTGCTCTTATCGGGAATTCCCATCTTGCGGAAGCACTCCATTGCTTCCGGCCGGAATGAGTTAAAGACGGAATTCGATGCAGCCATCAGCTGGTCGCGGTTGGTGAAATACCAATCGGTGAGCTGGCTGTCGAGTATCTTCTTATCTAACAATACGTTCATGATTCAATTAATTAGCCTCCCGAATCCAGTCATACCCCTTTTCCTCCAGTTCAAAAGCGAGCCTCTTATCTCCTGAACGCACGATCCGGCCATCAAAGAGGACATGGACAAAATCCGGGACAATATAATCAAGCAAACGTTGATAATGTGTAATAACGATGACGGCATTTTCCTTGTTTTTCAATCGGTTAACGCCATTGGCCACCGTTTTGAGCGCATCAATATCGAGGCCTGAATCCGTTTCATCAAGAATAGCCAGTTTCGGTTCCAGCATGGCCATCTGAAAGATCTCATTTCGTTTCTTCTCGCCACCGGAAAATCCCTCATTAACTGAACGGTTAGCCAGGGAGGTATCCAGGTCAACAAGCGCTTTCCGGTCGCGCATCAGTTTCAGAAAATCGGCGGCACCCATCTCGGGTTGGCCCAGGTATTTTCTTTTTTCATTAACGGCCGTCCGCATGAAGTTCACCATGGAGACACCGGGGATCTCAACCGGATACTGGAAGCCGAGAAAGATTCCCTCACGGGCCCGGATCTCGGGGGCCATCGAAAGGAGGTCTTGCCCGCAGTAGGTCACTTCGCCGCCCGTGACTTCAAAAACTTCGCGTCCGGCGAGAACGGCAGCGAGGGTGCTCTTGCCGGATCCGTTCGGTCCCATGATTGCATGAACTTCACCGGCGTTGACGGTAAGATTGATTCCCTTCAGGATCTCTTTTCCGTCTATTGATGCTTTAAGGTTACGTATTTCAAGCATGGGTTGGGGGATTGATGATTTAGCCGACACTGCCTTCGAGGGTTATTTGTAAAAGTTTCTGGGCTTCGACAGCAAATTCCATCGGAAGTTTATTGAGCACTTCGCGGGCATAGCCGTTTACAATAAGGCCGACGGCAGTTTCGGTATCGATACCGCGCTGGTTGCAATAGAATATCTGGTCTTCCCCTATTTTCGAGGTTGTAGCTTCATGTTCAACGACTGCCGACTGGTTATCGACCTCGATATAGGGGAAGGTATGGGCTCCGCAGCGATCCCCGAGAAGAAGGGAGTCACATTGGGAAAAATTCCGTGCATGATCGGCATTCTTTGATACGCGCACCAAGCCACGGTAACTATTATTGCTGAGACCAGCGGAGATTCCCTTGCTAACAATGATACTCCTTGTGTTTTTACCAAGATGGATCATTTTGGTTCCGGTGTCAGCCTGTTGGTGGTTATTGGTAACCGCGACACTGTAGAACTCGCCAACCGAATGGTCCCCCCGTAGAATACAGGATGGGTATTTCCAGGTAATTGCTGAACCTGTTTCCACCTGGGTCCAGGAAATCTTTGACCGGTCGCCCATGCAGATCCCGCGCTTCGTAACAAAATTATAAATCCCGCCCTTACCCTCACGGTCGCCGGGATACCAGTTCTGAACGGTTGAGTATTTTACTTCCGCATCGGTGTGGGCAATAATTTCCACGATCGCTGCGTGGAGCTGGTTTTTGTCACGCTTTGGGGCAGTACATCCTTCAAGATAACTGACGTAGGCACCCTCTTCTGCAATGATCAACGTCCGTTCAAACTGCCCAGTATTGGCGGCATTGATCCTGAAGTAAGTCGACAGTTCCATGGGGCAGCGGACGCCCTTTGGAATAAAGACAAACGACCCGTCGCTGAAAACGGCCGAGTTAAGCGATGCAAAGAAATTATCACGGTAGGGCACCACGGATCCCATATACTTTTTGACCAGGTCGGGATGTTCCCTAACCGCTTCGCTGAAAGAGCAGAAAATGATTCCTTGCCCGGCGAGGGCATCACGGAAGGTGGTCTTCACGGAGATGCTGTCCATGACCGCATCCACTGCAACACCGGCGAGTTGTTTCTGCTCATCGAGCGGTATTCCGAGCTTATTAAAGGTTTCAATAAGCTCCGGATCCACCTCGTCCAAACTGCCCAGGGGCTGCCTGCTTCGGGGGGCGGAGTAGTATATTATATCCTGATAGTCGATTACGGGAAGCTTGAGGTGCGCCCATTCGGGCAGCTTCATTGTTGTCCAGTACCGGTAAGCCTTCAGCCGGAATTCGAGCATCCAGTCGGGTTCTCCCTTTATTTCTGAAATCTGGCGTACAATATCCTCGTTCAGACCTTTCGGCAGGGCATCGCTTTCCACATCTGTGACAAAGCCATACTTGTATTCAGTTTGAGTAACCTGACTAATGATCTGATCCTGATCGGCATTCATAATCTCGTGAGATTCAGCAATGATAAAGGGTACCAAGTTATTTAGAATATTTCTAAATAGAAAGCAAAGGTAAAAAATAAGACATGATAAATCCTTTGGGATATGCTAATTTTGGAACCAAACTGATGTGGCAGAGCCTTATGGAAAAGAAGAAGACCCGGTTATCGGAAATAGGTGAGTTCGGATTGATTCGCAAGCTGACACAGGATATAATTTTACGTCATCCAAGCACCCGGCTGGGTATCGGTGACGATGCCGCCGTGGTGGACCACGCCGATTTCAGGACTGTGGTCACTACCGATCTTCTGCTGGAAGGAATTCATTTTGACCTGACGTATGTTCCGTTAAAACACCTGGGTTACAAGGCAGTTATTGTTAATCTTTCCGATGTGTACGCCATGAATGCCGTGCCACTCCAGATCACGGTGAGCCTTGGCATTTCGGCAAAGATGAGTCTGAAGGCAGTCGAGGACCTGTACCAGGGCATCAAGCTTGCCTGCAACCAGTATGAGATTGACATTATTGGAGGGGACACAACGGCCAGCCTTACAGGGTTGACAATCAGCATAACAGCACTGGGCACGGCTCCGGCGGGTCATCTGGTTTACCGGAGCGGAGCCCGGAAGGGGGACCTGATTTGCGTTTCGGGCAACCTGGGTGCTGCTTATCTCGGATTGCTCCTGTTGCAGCGGGAAAACAGGCTTTTCAAGGAAGACCCGTTGTTCAGGCCGCGCATCGATTCCTTCCCCTATCTGCTGGAACGGCAGCTGAAGCCGGAGGCTCAGCGCGACGTGGTCAGGCTGTTCAAGGCAAAGGGCATCCGGCCAACGTCCATGATTGATGTATCAGATGGCCTCTCATCGGATTTATTGCATCTGTGTGAGGAATCGAATACCGGTTGCCGGATATATGCGGACCGAATTCCGGTTCATGAGGAAGCCGAAAATCTTGCATCCGATATGCACATGAGTCCTGTTGTGGCGGCATTGAGTGGCGGCGAGGATTATGAGCTGCTGTTTACCGTGAGTCCTGAGGATTACATGAAAATCCAGGGCGTTCCAGGGATCACGGCAATCGGGCACATGCTTGAAAATAAGGAAGGAAACTGGCTTACCTTGCAGGATCAATCGCAAATTCCGCTGGAATCACAGGGCTACAATGCCTTCAGGGAAACTGATAACGTCCTGTAGAGACGCATAAATGCGTCTCTACAGGACGTCTGAATCATCAAACGGACCTTTGATGATCCCCCGCTTTGAGTGCCGGATAAACGATACGATCATATCACGTTCACCATTCCCTTCGAGTTCGTTCTCGATTTTCTCCAGGGCCTGGCTTGTGTTGAGTCCGCGCTGATAAATAAAGCGGTAAATTTCATGAATCTCCTCGATCAGCTCCTCTGAGAATCCCCGTCTTCGCAATCCTACCAGGTTAAGCCCCTCAAACCGGAGCGGATCCCTGCCTGCCATCACAAACGGTGGAACATCTTTCCCAACCTTTGATCCTCCCTGGATCATTGTATGCGCACCGATTTTAACAAACTGGTGAACACCGGTCTGGCCGCCGAGGATTGCGTAATCACCGATCTCAATTTCTCCGGCTAACCCCACATAATTTGTCAGAATCACGTGGTTTCCGATCCGGCAGTCATGGGCGATATGCGTGTAGGCCATCAGAAGGCAATCCGTTCCGATTATTGTTTTTCCGAAGGAGGCGGTGCCCTTGTTAATGGTAACGCATTCGCGGACGACAGTACGGTCGCCGATCAACACATAGGATCTTTCGCCGTTGTATTTCATGTCCTGGGGGATGGCTGAAATAACCGCACCCGGAAAAATCTGACAATCCCGTCCTATTCTGGCGCCATCCATAATAGCCACGTGGGGTCCGATCCAGGCTCCCTCCGCGATTTCCACATCCTGAGTTATGGTAACAAATGCTTCTACTGTTGCGGTTTCGGCTATTTTCGCACCGGGGTGAACTGACGCCAGAGGGTGTATCATGAATCTCCCATTATTTTATTTCTTTATTACGAATCACCTGCGCCATCATTTCCCCTTCGGTGGCAAGCTGCTCTCCAACAAATGCCTGGGCCCTCATGCGAACAATTCCGCGCCGCACCGGTTCCAGTAGTTCCATTTTTAAAACCAGGGTATCGCCTGGCACTACTTTTCGTTTAAACCGGACATTATCTATTTTGAGGAAATAGGTACTGTATTCTTTTGGATTGTCGACTGCATGCATAACCAGAATCCCGCCGCACTGAGCCAGGGCTTCAACAATCAGGACACCCGGCATGACCGGTTCATCGGGGAAATGCCCTACAAAGAAGGGTTCATTCATGGTCACATTCTTGACCCCGAGAACCATGATATCGGTAACATCGATGATTTTATCCACCAGAAGGAAAGGCGGGCGATGGGGAAGCATGGTCATGATCCGGTTAATATCATAGACGGGCGCGGCATTCGGATCGTATGACGGCACAATGTTTCTTGTTTTTTCTTTTTTGATGGCGAGTTTGACCAGCTTCGCAAACTCGACGTTGGCACAGTGGCCGGGCCGGGTTGCGATAACCTTTCCTTTCAGGGGAACGCCGATCAGTTTCAGATCACCGATCAGATCGAGCAGCTTGTGCCGTGCCGGCTCATTGCTGAATTCCAGTTTTGTCGTACTGAGGATTCCCTGGGCCTGGGCCATAACACGGGGCTTGCCGATGAGATCGGCAACGCGGTCGAGTTCCGTTTGAGTAACTTCACGCTCCAGGATCACCATTGCATTATCGAGGCTGCCACCCTTGATCAGATTTGACCTCCAGAGCACTTCGAGCTCCCTGAAAAACACAAAAGTACGGGCAGCGGCAATCTGAGCCGGATAATCACTGATCCGGGTAAGACTGGCAAATTGATTGCCAAGAACGGCGGAATTATAATCGATCATAACGCTGACATTGAAATCATCAGCCGGCAGGGCCATGATTTCAACACCACGTTCTTCATCGGAATAAACTATGGGCTCCCTGATTTCGAATATTTCGCGTTCTGCCATCTGGGTGACCGGGGCAGCTGTGAGGAGCGCATCAAGGTAGTTTCTGGCGCTTCCGTCAAGAATGGGCATCTCAGGACCGGTAAGCGTCACCAGGATGTTATCAATCTCCAGTCCGGCCATAGCAGAAAGGGAATGTTCGACCATTCCGATACGGGCTCCTTTATCCTCAATAATCGTATTCCTGGCCGTATCAATCACAAATTCGGCGCAAGCCTTTACACAGGGTTTATCCGGAAGGTCGATCCGCTGAAAAACGACTCCATGGTTTTCGGGTGCGGGATGAAAGGTAACGATCACTTCGGCTCCGGTGTGGAGGCCGGTTCCCGACAGGGTTACGCTCTTTGAGATGGTCTTTTGTTTAAGCGCCATTCACTTCCTCTTGGTTTAAATAATTGTGCAAAAATAAAATTTTATTCTTTACATCCAGAATCGCTGTTCTTCTCAAGGCGCCTTAGCCGCTCTGCAAGGTCCGGAAGTTTGCGGAAAAGCACATAGGAGCGCTGATAGGGCAGGAGGTCAAAGGCAGGACTTCCCTGTATAGCTGTTCCGGTTTCCCTGACTGACTGTCCGATTCCGCTCTGTGCAGCGATACGGGTTCCATCCGCGATGTTTATATGTCCGATAATTCCAACCTGCCCTCCGATCATGCAGTTTTTCCCGATACGAGTTGAGCCCGATATGCCGGTTTGGGCGGCAATCACGGTGTTTTCGCCGATCTCTACGTTATGGGCGATCTGGATCAGGTTATCGAGCTTGACCCCCTTCCGGATGATCGTTGAACCTATGGTAGCGCGGTCGATGGTGGTATTCGTCCCGATCTCGACATAATCCTCGATGACTACATTCCCAACCTGGGGCACCTTCGTGAAATCGCTGCCGGTTACCGGAGCAAATCCGAATCCATCGCCGCCGATCACCGCACCACTATGTATAATACAATGACTGCCGATCACGGAGCCGTTATGCACACGGGCACCGGAATAGAGCCAGGTATCATCACCGATCACCACATCCTCGCTGATGTATACCTGCGGGAATATCTTGACGTTATTGCCAATACGGGCTCCCTTACTCACGTAGGAGAATGCTCCGACGTACACATCGGATCCCAGTACGGCCTCTTCATGGACAAAGGCCATCGGTTCAATTCCCGTGCGATTGGGTCTTTTTTCAACTATCGTCAGAAGCTTTGCGAGGGCACGATAGGGATCGTCAACCATGACAAGTGTGCATGTTAATGGCCGGGAGGCAACAAAATCATTATGGACAAGGACTACTGATGCTTTTGTTTTATACAGATGATCCTGATATTTCATGTTTGCCAGAAAGCTCAGGGTACCTGGCCTTCCGTCCTCGATACGCGATACATCGTTCACACGGGCTTCTGCGTTTCCTTCCACCCGGCCACCCAGGTAACCGGCAATTTGCTGTGCTGTGAATTCCATAGGAAAGAGGGTAATTATTTGTAACGGCTAAAACTGTCTTTTAGTATCGCTATCCTGAAATAACCATTTCGGATAGCATAAAATATGTTTTGAGTCTGTCCGGCTTAGTAACGGAACATTAACGATATCGCTGGTTTCAGACAATCTCAGCAGCTGCCCGCTGTTATCAAGAAAAAGTATCTGGTCCTCTTCATCCGCATAGGCATTGTTGGCAATTATATCGGTGAAGACGAGGAATTTACTTTCTTCCCAGGAGATCTTCCTGATTTTCATGGCCTTCTGGCGAAGCTCCTCAATAACAGTGGATTCCCAGGCAGTTTTCCGGATCCGTACGGAGAAAAGCCTTCGGTTAAGGAGCCCGCCTGATAACAGGGAGAGCACCGGATCCTGATGCCCTGCCCAGACTTTAAGAACGGAAAAAATATCTGAGTCATCAAGCTGGGAGAAGCTGCTCAGGAGCCGGGGTAAATCACCGAGTGGATTTTCGCTCAGGGGACCGGGATAGAGGAAATCGTGCAGTGCGGGAGTGGTAAACAGCCGCGTACCATCAGCGGCAAGCAATCGTGCCCGGCTCAGGGCCTTAACGAGCATCTGTTCGGCGGCAATCACGGTTTTGTGCAGGTAAACCTGCCAATACATGAGCCTTCTGGAGATGAGGTATTTTTCAATCGAATAAATTCCTTTTCGCTCAACAACCAGCTGATCCCCGAAAACCCTCAGCATCTTGAGAATTCTGTCGGAGCCCACTACGCCTTCGGTAACACCGGTAAAAAAACTGTCGCGGTTCAGATAATCCAGTCGGTCCATATCAAGCTGGCTGGAGACCATTTGGTGCAAAAAAGGCCTGGGATTGCTGCCGGTAAAAATTCCGATGGCCAGATCCAGCGCCCCTCCGGTCTCCCGGTTCAGATGGTCCATAAAGAGCTGGGAAAGAACCTCATGATCAACTGTTTGCACAATGCTGTGCTCCAGCGCATGAGAAAAAGGCCCATGCCCGATGTCGTGCAAAAGGATTGCCGCAACTGCCGCTTCCCGCTCCTCCTCGCTTATCGCGCACCCTTTACGTTCGATCACCTCGAGGGCTGAACTCATCAGATGGGCCGCACCGAGTGCATGCTGAAATCTGGTGTGATTGGCTCCCGGGTACACATAGAATGTCATTCCCAACTGCCGGATTCTCCTAAGCCTTTGAAAAAAAGGATGATCCACCAGATCACAGATCAGATCGGAAGGAATCGTAATAAACCCGTACAAGGGATCATTTATGATCTTCCTTTTGTTTGAGGAGGTTCTGAAATCATCCGTCATTGGCAGAAAAATTGTTCTAAGTGCCTGCAATTTTACAATTTATTAATTTATTTATGTATTTTTGCGGTCGATTGTGGGAATTAAGGCATAGGGGACTCGGTCCCCTATTTTTTGATACAGTAGAAATGTTTGATAAAGAGCACATACACAAGGTTATCGGGGAAGTGATCGGGGAATCTGATTTCTTTCTCGTGGAGGTGCATGTGACCAAAGGGAACCTGATCCAGGTGTTCCTTGATCACACGATCGGAATCACTGTGGATGACTGCGCCACTTTCAGCCGGAAAATAGAGGAAAAGCTGAACCGTGAGGAGGAGGATTTTGAACTTCAGGTCTCTTCACCGGGACTGGGGCAGCCTCTGAAGGTTATCCGGCAATACCATAAGGCAGTAGGTCAGTTGGTGAATCTTACCCTGAAGGATGATTCCATCATCAGGGGAACACTGGAATCAGTTAAAACATCAGAACCTGGTACGGACCCGGAACTGATTATCCGCCTTGCAGGCACGAAAAAAAAACCCGCTCCAGCTGTTCCCGTTCACATTGAGATCGGCCAGATTAAAACAGCAAAAATTGAAATTGATTTTAACAAGGTGTAAACATTCAGGATATGGAAAGCATTAACCTCATTGATACGTTTTCAGAGTTCAGAGAACTGAAAAGCATCGACAGAACGACCATGATGAGTGTTCTGGAGGATGTTTTTCGGAGCATGCTTATCAAACGGTTTGGGACCGACGAGAACTTTGACGTTATCATCAACGTTGACAAGGGTGATTTTGAAATCTGGAGAAATCGTGTGGTAGTCGAGGATGACCAGCTCACCGATCCCAATCTGCAAATCAGCCTGACCGATGCCAAAAAGATCGATGAAGATTATGAGGAGGGTGAGGATGTAACCGATGAGGTCAAGCTTGATGATTTTGGCCGCAGGGCTATTCTCTCCTTAAGGCAGAACCTTACCTCCCGCATCATGGAGCTTGAAAAAGACCATGTATACTCGAAGTATAAAGACAAAATCGGCGATATCATCACCGGGGAAGTGTACCAGGTCTGGAACCGGGAAATCCTAATCCTGGATGACGAGGGCAACGAATTGATCCTTCCGAAATCGGAACAAATCCCATCCGACTTCTTCCGCAAGGGAGACACCCTCCGCGCGGTTGTCATCAAGGTTGACATGCGGAACAATAGCCCGATTATCGTTTTATCAAGGACTACACCGGTCTTCCTGCAGCGGTTGTTTGAACTGGAGGTGCCGGAGATTTTCGACGGACTGATCACCATCAAAAAGATTGTAAGGATTCCCGGCGAACGTGCCAAGGTGGCCGTTGAGTCCTATGATGAGCGTATCGATCCGGTTGGGGCCTGCGTGGGCATGAAAGGATCGAGGATCCATGGTATTGTCAGGGAATTGAGGAATGAAAACATCGATGTAATCAACTATACCGCTAATCTCCAGCTTTTTATACAGAGAGCCCTTAGTCCGGCAAAAATCAGCTCCATCCGCCTCAATGAGGAGGACCGAAGAGCAGAGGTTTTCCTGAAACCCGAAGAAGTTTCACTGGCTATCGGTAAAGGGGGTTTGAATATCAAGCTCGCCAGTATGCTGACGGAATATGAAATTGACGTATTCAGGGATGTTGCCGAAGCCGAGGAGGACATTGATCTTGAGGAATTCGCCGATGAGATTGAAGGCTGGATTCTTGATGAGTTGAAATCTATTGGTTGCGACACCGCTCGGAGTGTGCTGGATTTATCGGTTCAGGAACTGGTGAAACGCACCGATTTGGAAGAAGAAACTGTTAAGGAGGTGATGAAGGTCCTCCGTTCAGAATTTGAATAAAAACTATGTCAGAGGTAAAAAGATTAAGCAGGGTTGCTAAAGAGTGTAATGTCGGGATTCAAACGATTGTCGACTTCCTTCACAAGAAGGGGTACGACATAGAGAACAATCCCAACTCTAAAATTCCGCCGGAAGCTTTGATTCTGGTCATGAAGGAATATCAGAGCGACCTTGCCGCCAAACGGGAAGCTGAGCAATTCAAGGAAGAGCACAAGTTCGAGAACCGAACTACGATCTCTATTGAAGACGCTCCTGTCCAGCAAGTTGAGGAAGAACCTGAACAGGAAGACACCCTCCTGATCCAGGACACCCGAACCTCAACCAAGTATGACCTGCTCGATCAGGACACTGATCTCAAGGAGAAGCGTTCACGCAAGGAGGAGCCGGCTGTCGCAAATATCAGGGTGGATAAGCCTGCCGGGCCAAAGGTTATCGGTAAGATGGACCTGGAGAAACCGAAGAAGAAGGCGGAGAAGGTTGAGAAGGTTGAAGGGGTTGAAAAGGTTGAAAAGGTTGAAGTGGTTGAAGGGGTTGAAAAGGTTGAAAAGGTTAAGAAGGGTGAAGTGGTTGAAGGGGTTGAAGGGGTTGAAAAGGTTGAAAAGGTTGAAAAGGTTGAAAAGGTTGAAAAGGTTGAAAAGGTTGAAAAGGTTGAAAAGGTTGAGAAGGTTGAGAAGGGTGAGAAGGGTGAGAAGGTTGAGAGTAAGAGTGTTGATACTACAGAAGCGGCTGAGGAACAAGTTATTAAAACTGAGCCGGTTGAGGAGATTACCCGGTTTACTACGGGCAAGGATCTGATTGGGGAAGTTAAAGTTGTTGGAAGGATCGATATCGATTCACTTAACCAGAAGACCCGGCCTTCAAAAAAATTCAACCGTGATAAAGGTTCACGGGCTCCTGAGCCTGCATCGCCGGCTCAGAAACAGGAACCGGTTCCATCAGGTGAAACGAAGGGAGAAGTTGAATCTCCGAAAGCGCCAGTTCGAACCGAAGCAACTGCACACCGCATCACCGTTAAAAAATTGGCAGGTCCTACTGTTGTAGGTAAAATCGACTTGCCTGCTGAAGGGGAACGCCGAAAAGAAAAAGTTACCGTTACCCTGGCAGATGATATAGCTAAGAAAAAGAAGCGGAAAAGGATCCGCAAGGACAAAGTTTCGATTGATGAACCGGCTGTTGAACGCGAAGCCGTAAAGGTTGGCAAGAAAAAACCCACCAAGGTTAAGAAGAAACTGGTAAAAGTTGAGATATCTGAAGAAGATGTTCAAAGGCAGATTAAGGATACCCTCTCCCGGATCACCCCGAAGGGGAAATCCAAAGCCTCCAAACATCGTCGTTCAAAACGTGAAATGAGCCGCCAATCGGCCCAGGCAGATGCTGACCAGGCCGAATTGGACAGCCATGTTATTCAGGTCACGGAATTTGTGACCGCCAACGAGCTCTCGAGCATGATGAACGTGCCGGTTATTGAGATTATCTCAACCTGCATGTCACTTGGCCTGTTTGTCTCGATTAACCAGCGGCTTGATGCGGAAACCATTTCGGTAGTCGCAGATGAATTCGGGTTTGAAGTTGAATTCATCAGTGTTGAGGTTCAGGAAGCTATCGAGCAGGCCGAGGACCGTGAGGAAGATCTTAAACCGCGGCCGCCTATTGTTACCGTGATGGGTCATGTGGACCATGGTAAGACCTCGCTCCTCGACTATATCCGCAAAACAAACATCATAGCCGGCGAAGCTGGCGGAATTACGCAGCATATCGGAGCTTACAAGGTTGTGCTCGATAACGGAAAGACCATCACCTTCCTGGATACCCCGGGACACGAGGCTTTTACCGCCATGAGGGCCAGGGGTGCACAGGGCGCTGACCTTGCCATCATTGTTATTGCCGCCGATGATGCGGTTATGCCTCAAACAATTGAAGCCATCAACCATGCCGCTGCAGCCAACGTCCCCATGGTATTTGCCATCAATAAGATTGACAAGGATGGAGCCAATCCGGAGAAAATCAAGGAACAGCTGGCAGGGATGAACTACCTGGTCGAGGACTGGGGCGGAAAATACCAGTCGCAGGAAATCTCGGCCAAAAAGGGCGTGGGTGTAGGGGAATTACTGGAAAAGGTATTGCTCGAAGCCGAACTTCTGGATTTGAAAGCCAACTATGACAAAAATGCCATTGGCTCTGTTATAGAGTCCTCCCTGGATAAGGGCCGCGGATTCGTTACCACGATCCTGATACAGGCCGGAAGTCTTCATGTGAGCGACATTCTTCTGGCCGGAAGTTATTTTGGCCGCGTAAAAGCCATGTTCAATGAGCGTGGAAATGTCATTACCGAAGCCGGACCCTCGGAACCTGTGCTGGTACTTGGACTCAACGGTGCTCCTCAGGCCGGTGACAAATTCCATGTACTCGGAACGGAACGCGAAGCCCGGGAAATTGCATCCAAACGGGAGCAACTGCAGCGCGAGCAGGAGATACGGACACGCAAACACATTACCCTGGATGAGATCGGCCGTCGTATTGCCATCGGCAACTTCCAGGAGCTTAATATCATTGTTAAAGGTGATGTCGACGGTTCCATTGAAGCTCTCTCCGACTCACTGATTAAGCTCTCCACTGAAGAGATACAGGTTAACATCATCCATAAGGCAGTAGGTCAGATATCCGAAAGTGATATTCTTCTGGCCACTGCATCCAACGCCATCGTGATCGGATTCCAGGTGCGGCCTGCGCTCAGCGCCAGAAAGCTTGCCGACAAGGAAGGAATTGAGATCAGGCTATACTCCATCATTTATGACGCAATCAATGAGATCAAGGCCGCTATGGAGGGCATGCTCAGTCCTGAAATCAAGGAAGAAATCATTGGGACCCTTGAGGTGCTTGAGGCCTTTAAGATCACCAAGGTGGGCACGGTTGCGGGCTGTATTGTCCGTGACGGAAAAATCAACCGGTCAGCTAAAGTACGCGTAATCCGGGATGGAATTGTCGTGTATGACGGGCTCCTGGGATCCCTGAAGAGATTCAAGGACGATGTTAAGGAAGTATTTACAGGGCTTGAGTGCGGCCTGAATATTGACAATTACAATGACATCAAGGTGGGCGACGTGATTGAGCCGTACACCAGCAGGGAGATTAAGAAGACGTTGTAGGGAAAGGGGGGTGGGGCGGAAAGCCCCGGGCTGAAGCCCCGGGGTTACTGATGTCTGTCGAAGATGTTTATCTAGTAATTCCTAAGATTTTTACTATGCTAAATATCAGTGCCTTGCGTTATTCAATAACTCTTAACAGCAAGGTAGAAGGTTACTCATCAGTAACCCCGGCCTTCAGGCCGGGGGTTTTGTCCCACCCCCCCGGCAACTGGTTTTAGCCGATGAGTTTTTCGTAGGCGGCTGCATCGAGCAGATCATTCAATTCTGAAGGGTCGGTAATTTTTATCCTGATCATCCAGCCTTCGCCGTAGGGATCCTTGTTAACCACTTCCGGACTGGCTTCCAGGGCGGGATTGATTTCCAGAACTTCTCCGGATACCGGCATATACAGTTCTTCCACAGCTTTAACAGCCTCAATATTTCCAAAGGCTTCTGATTTGGCAAGAGCTTCGCCGACGGTCTCTATTTCAACAAAAACGATATCCCCCAGATTTGACTGGGCATAATCGGTTACTCCAATAAATCCGTTTTCTCCTTCGATCCGGATCCACTCATGGTCCTGGGTGTACTTAAGTTTCTGAGGTACGTTCATGGTAATGTTTGTTTTAGATGTGTATATAGGTTTATGGACCCAAAAATACGAAATTCCCACCTATTTGGTCAAAGTAAATCTCAGATTAAAGCCAACCTTTGTATTGGATGTCGGATATGCTGTTGTGACAATCGGTGTATTTACAACCTGATCATAATAGAATCTCAGGTTAAAGCGGCTGTTCAACCTGTAATCCATAGTAAACTTGACGGTTACAGCAGTTTGTCCAGAGGTGGGCTTGTTCACTTCCTCCTCAAGCTTCCTCATGATCATGATGTTTTCACGGATCGACAAGTCAAACCGCAGGTCAAGATCGGACTGATATTTTCTTTGCCCTCCTGCAGTCCTGATGGTGATAGGTACCTGTTCAAACCGGTAACCGCTGCCGATGATCAGCTCGTTGGATCGATTCTCCATCATCTGGACGTTGGTGAGGTTCATGGTCAGGTTCCTGCTTTTCTTAACTTCCAACCGGGCCTGGAAACTATTTTCCAGCTGGGCATCAAAACTGATCAGCGGACTGAGCTGCTCCGAAATGCTGATGGAAGCGATTTCACGCTGCGGGAGGAAGTTGTCCTGCTGATCCCGAATATAGTTCAGTCCGTCAATTTCATCCGGGTTATAGTACAGGTTGGTGGTATAGGCACCAATCGAGTAGGTACTCTGATATCCATGTCTGACGTTGAAGTTTCTCAGGAATTTCTTGAAGAATTCGATCCGTTGCAGGCCTCCGTACTGTACTCCCCACTTCGGCATCATGCTCAATATTCCCGGCATCGGGTTCAGGCTTACAATCCCGGCACTTTTACCGGAATAAGCAGCGAGAAAAGCCGGAATCAGAACTTCCGGTGAGGTTGGGCCATAACCATTGGAATAACCGGGAATGGAACCTGCATCAGGGTCGTAGGAGGGGCTGCCCGAAACCTGATTTGACAACCGTTGCCCGGCAAGGCGTCGGGAGATGGCAATACGGTTATTCTTGAACGCCTCAAAAGCATCAGACTGATAATTATTTTCGGCTGTCAATTTCTCGAAGGCGGTTCCGATAGTCAGGACCGACATACTGAAAACACCGCCGTATATCACATTCTCAGCCGAAAATCCTCCATTTCCGTAAATATAGAACTGCTCAAGCTGCCTGTTCGACGAATGGCTGGCATCCAGGGTTATCTTCAGGTCGGTGAGAGGCTCAATGCTGGTCGACAGGCGGAGGGACTGGTCTGAGCTGTTAGTATAAGCCTGGTTCAGGGTTGAATCCGTTGTCAGCCAGCCGTTCTGTGCTGCATAATCACCGAAAGCCGGATCCTGCTGCCCAAAGGCAAAACCGAAACCCGGAGCCAACTTCCCATCGATCCCGCGCATACCGAACAATTGGGGCTCGGGCAGGAAGCCCGGCAATAAGGTTCCGTTTTGGGTTGTATAATCTACCCTGATACTCTTCACAGCCATCATCAGCCGTAAGAGATTATCAGTCACGAAAATCAAAGGATTGTCCTTAACCTCAATGGTTCCGGTAATCTCAATACGGGCTCCCGGATACTCCTTATCGGCGGTAATCTTGATTCTCCGTTCATTCACCACTTCCATCTCCACTTCCACAACCCGGTTATTCTGGTCAAACATCTTGATCTTCACATCCTTGGTCATCAGGTCATGGATAATGATCTTGCCGATATTAGGTTTAATGTTGATTTTATCGGCCTCAAATTTCACTTCCTTGGTTGGTTTAGCCTGAGCGACATTCGACCGCCGCTTGTATTTGTCATCCACTTTCTTGAGGTAGCCTATCTTATTATAGAGTGACTGCAGGGAAGCGGTACTGGTGAGCTGGAAACTGCCGTTGTTCTGAATCTGATTACCCAGAACGATGGTATCGGCAGTCAGCGGCCCTGCCGACCAGTCATAATCCAGTCCGTAGGCTGCATTGGCTGTCAGCCAGTTGAAGAGTGGTATCTTGTTTATCGGAATAACATAGGTAGCATTCAGTGAATGATGGTACTGAATAGGCCTTCCGCCCGACATGATGTTGTTCCACATGGAGTCCCTTTTCTGCTGATAATCAGCATCTTCCCTCCTCATGGCTCCTTCGGGTTCATCCACGCGGGCTATATTGGAACTATTGAAATCCACTTTAAGATTGCGGGTGATATCCCATCTGAAATCGAAATTGCTGTTGATGTTGAAGTTCTTGTTATAGGTCGGATCGATCTTCATATCGGGATTGGCCACGTTTCTCAATTGAATCTCACTGTACCTGCGCGCCAGGTTGGTCTGGTACCGGATCATCGCGGGCTGGTAGTAAAGATTGAAATCCTTGATAATCCTATAGGCAGGCTTATCCAGGTTCTTTGATTTCTTCCAGGGTTCCCAGGGCTTCAGGTTGTTCCCTGAATACACATAGCTGAAAACGCCGTTGTAATTTCTGTTGAAGTTGGCAGTGGTCTTTATGTTCCGCATGAATGCCTCGCTAAAAGAGTAGGAAACCGAAAAATTGGACAAACTGTAGATTTTTGGTTCCTTCCTTTTGGTGGGTGATCCCGGATCAATGCGGACATTGGTAAAGTTGATTGATTTTCGCCGGTTATAGTCCTGACTGATGAACAGGATGGAATCGCGCTCCGCCTTGGAGTCCGCATTGGTCAGTGCAGCCTCCAGCGGAATATCGGGATCCATCGGATTATAGAGCGGATTCCGCATCATTTCGGAATACCCGACATACATGGGTAACATCACGCCCGCATTTCTCGGGAAAAGCTTGCCAAGCTGAAGGCTGGACGAAATGTCATATTGCATGATCTCTTCCTTGCTCCGGTCTGCCACTTTCTTGTCGATGCTGCCGAATCCCGGAACACTGCTTGCTCCTGAAACGGAAAGGTTTCCCAGGTCTGCCAGGTTGGCCGAAAGGCGTGCATTGGCAGCCCATCCGCCGGATTCATCAAAATCGGTCATTCTCAGCTCATTAAACCAGATGATCCCGGTCTTGCTGAGCCCGTCGTCCGCCAGGTCATTTGTATTCTTCGATCGGTTTCTGACCCCGATCATAAAGGTGCGGACATTGCTCATGTTCGGATTGCCCACAACGATTATGCGGTTTCGTCCGTCAGCCATGGAATACAGGGTTTCCAGGGTGATAGAGGATCCCTCACTTCGCATTTCATCGTTCCGGGCTTGTTTGATCGCCTGGAAATCCAGCAGCTCAATATCAAAACTGTTCTCTTCCGGCCAGACGGTGGTCCGATCGGCCGTGGCCACCTGGTCATACTTTACCGGAGGTTTCAGGTGTGGGGTAAGATTCAGTGGGATCTCATATTCGTAATAGTTCTGGGTATAGTCCGACCCGATCCTGATGAAAGCCGCCAGATCCCCATCCCTGAGCATGGCTTCATCAACGGCTTCGGCATGGACAAACATTTTAAGCCGCTTGTACTGACGCATGTCGATGAGCAGGTTACGGAAGGCTGCCCGGCTGTCGCCATCCTCCAGGTCTGCAATTTTAAATTCAATGGACTGCTCATTTTTCTGAATCATCTGCGGATTGGTAGGGTCCGTGATACGGGTGATGCCGGGAGGCAGCACATAGTTGACCGGATACCGGTTCCCGTTTTCCTCGATATTGACCGCTGAAACTTCAAACTTAGCCCGGGTGTATTCGGGACTGGTGAGGTGTTCTCCTCCTTCGAGAAGACTCAGGTTGTATTTCCGCCACTCACCCCTGACCAGGTCGAGTGTGGCAAAACGCATATACACAGTTTCACCGAATCCTTTAAGGAACATCCGGATAAACCGTATCGATTTAAAGTCCTGTATGCTTCCGATGGCTTTTTGGGGCTCATATACAGGCACTTTGAACTGATACCACGTAACCGGCTCACCCTGGTTGTTTTTCCCGACAATGGCATCCGTGATATAATTTTTCCCGATCTGGAGATCCTGTTTTCTCATACTGATCTTGTACTGAAAATAGGACTCGGATTCGTTAAGCGTATTATCGAGATTTATATCCTCCACATCCGGAAGGGTTGTCGACTGGGTAGGATAATCCTCATTGGATTGTTCTGCCGTGGGCGAGTTGGCCTCGAGTCCGTTGAATATTTTGTAACGGTCAAGTATGCTCAGCTGGATGGCATCCCAATCCTGCCCGCGGTAATAGTGGTAATCATCCCCTGAAGGGTCGGTTAGTATATCCTGATATCTTTCAGAGCCCGGGTTTACAATCCGTTGAAGGGAATCCAGATATTTTCCGAAGAAGGTCCTTTCATCCTCATTACCAAGGCCATCCAATCCAACATCCTGCTTCTGCCTGGCCTCAATGTCATTATCGAACGCATTGACAAAGGACTGGATAACGGGAACCCTGCCCCATGCCGTTGTATCGATATAGTTTAGCGTGTTGGTTCCGCTCAGTCCGTTCTCAAAAGATTTACGCCCGTCTTTCAGGATATCTTCAGATATATTCCCAAGGTTGAAATAAAGTGAGGGATCAATATCATCGCGGGTCACTCCGTTCTTCGCATCTTCCACATAGGGGTCCATCAGCCAGAACTCGAGGTATTCCACGTTCGCAGCCTCAAAATCGTTTTGTGAAAGCTTGGCCATGATGCCTCCCCAGCGTGAAGCTGGTGACTTCAGATTCCCGTCGTTGTTCATACCCGATGAAAAGCGCGAGCCGGTGGTCTCATAATTATACGGGCCGCGTTCCTCGGGATAAAAGGCAAGGTTCAGTACCTGGAGATAGGTTGGTACGTTGTTGGGACTCTCCTTGTAAGGAAATATCTCCTGTTCCTGGATCTCACGGGTAAAGTGGCTGTTCTGCTGGGCTTCGTCATTGGCGATATGCCCCGGGGTGGCAGAATTGTTTCGCAAAAATAGTGGATCGATATGATACCAGGCCAGCCTGGCGCGATTATAACCGTAAGTCCAGTCATTACTTAATGAGGCTTCAGGAAAAAGATCGGGCTGCCCGTACGGAGTGCTGGAGAGCACCCAACTCTGCCTTTGTTTCAGGGTAAAGGAGGTCTCACTTCCTTCGAAATCATCAACCAGAGCTTCACCGCCTTTACTGTCGCCGGAGTTCACGATCTTGGAGTGCCCCGGAATAAGCTGGGCAAACTCACCGCTGAAATTAACCACTGAACGCTCCTTGGTCTGAATGAGGGGAAGCTTGTCAATGGCACGGGTCAACCATGGGGCATCCTTCCTGTAGTTGGTATTCAGGCCCCACATGGTATTGGCAATCGGAATATCATCCAGGCCGACCTTATTGGTCAAAGGCCTTTCACGAAGGTGAAGGATCGTACCCCCGAGGTTAAAATCCTTATTGAACCGGTACTCCATATGTGTTCCGATCATGGCCTTCGACTGCTGGTTGAAGGTTGAATTATCCTCCAGGGAGATTTTAATGGCCGTTCCTGATTCGAGAAGCCCCTGATTGATGATTTTGACCGTTCCCATGGTATAATCAACCATATAATCGGCGCCTTCTGTCAGCTTCATTCCACCGGCCGTCACCACAACGCTTCCCTGCGGAATATTGGATGCATTCAGCCTTATTTCAGATGAAGAGGATGACTTGTAGGATCCCCGGAGCAGAAATTTATTTTTCTCAGCAGTCTGCCGGGCTACAGTCTGGGTTTGGCCATAGAGTTCCTCAAATACGTATTGGTCCGCGATCTCTGTGTTCGCGGGGTTTCCTCCTGTTATTTTCTTTCGCAGGTAGGAGCCGAAGGGCTCGAGGACCGGAAAAATGATCCGGCCTTTGGTGGAATTGACCGTTATACCTTCAATATAGTCAAAAACTCCGTCGGGCTGCGGGTCCAGCTGTCCGTTAAGGTTGTCCAGATTTAAAACCTTGACCAGCCGATCGCCGTTAATCGCTCCCTCAGGAATATAGTTGATCGCATTTCCGGTTTTATCATTCTGGTACAAAATGTCAAGCTGGAACTCATCCTTGTTTAGGCGGCCCGACCCGAGTGCATAAATGTTCTTCATCATCAGGTCCCATGTCGGAAGGCTTGGGGTTTGGTTGGTACCTTTCAGCAGTTTAAGGATCAGGGAGGGAGCATTGGAGTTCTGATCCTGGTTTACCTCACTTGAAAATTCACCGACCCGGAAAACCTGTCCGCCAACCGTGTATTCATAAGAGACGGCAAGGATCTCATCGGAGTTAAGTTCCTGATTTAAAGAAATATACCCAAGCTTGGCATTGAGCTGATATTCGTCGGTTGCAAGCTTCCGGGCATTCTCGATCTTTTCATAGTCCTGGCCTCCCATGAAACCGAAGGAAGCCAGCGGGGAAAGGACACTGGTAACCTGTCCGATATCGCGGATCCCTGAATAATTAGCCAATAAATTCTGATAGAGGTCATTAAGGTCGTTATAGGGATAGCGTCCTGATCCTGTTACCTTTACAAAGTTTGTATTGAAAATATTACTGTCGCCGGGAAACATTCCTTCAGCAAGGTCCATAAAAGCGACAATGTTCCTGGAGTCGGTAAAGTTTCCGTTTTTATTGGTAACCCAGACTTCCACCCGGGTGATATTGACACCGGAGGAGATTACCGGGGTGCTGCGGAGTGACTGATCGTAGGTATCCCGAAAATACTGGGAAAGGAAGAAGTGCCTGTTGGATTCATATTCATCGGCATGAACTTCAAACTCATTTGCCACTGCCCCACCCTGAATATCAATTGATTCGGATTTACCCTGCTGCTGGGTAAAGATGCTGGTAACGGTAAGCCTTCCGAACTGCATTTCCGTTTTGATTCCGAAGAGGCTCTGGCTGCCCGTTATCAGGGAACCCGACAGGGGAAGGCTGACATTACCAGCCTCAACTTTCCGAAGAATCTCGTCATCCTTTCCTGTGTAGGCAATTCTGGTTTTATTCTCGAAATCGAAGGTTGCCTCGGTGTTAAAACTGATACCCAGTTCCAGTTTATCACCGATTTGGCCGGTGACGTTCATCTGGATCTTGTTGTCGAAATCAAAGGTTGTATTCTTTCTGACCTTTTCCGGGAGAGCCGGGTTATCGGTTTTATTGATCTGAAGGCCAAAAATCAGTTCGGCGGATCCCTGAGGATTAATGTTGATCGTATTGGATCCGAAGATGCGGTCGAAGGCTTCACCCCCGATATAGAGTTTAGGGATCAGTCCTTGCTGGGATTGGAAGCTCTCTCCGCCAACCCGCTGAATCCAGTAGTCGCGGATGGATTTGTTGAAATCGTACTGACGATAATCCTTTGAGCTGAGGTAGAACGGGTCACCCAGGTTTTTATCCCCGATCTTTTCCTGGAATTTATATTCGTTCAGGTTTGTATCAAACTCAACACCCGATGTGATGTTCTTTGGGGTTTTAAGGTATAGGGGTGACTGGTTGCGGGAATAGAGGGACCATGGAAAACCTTTGTCGGCCGGAATCGGGTAACGGAGTGTCGATGAGGTATCCCGGGTGGCAACCTGTGCTGCCTGTTGGTTCTGATTGGCCACATTTCGCTGCTGCCCGTTCAGGTGTAGTGTGGCAAACAGGAAAAAGCTAACTGTCAGTGCACTGAATATCTGAATTCTGGTCGATGGTCTCTGCTCCATGTAGGTTCCGGTAGATGCTGTTACAGTTTTTTTAAGGCCAGCTTCACCAGTTCTTCAGGGCCGGTTTCCGGCGCGTCTCTGAGAATCTGGTCCAGGGCTTTGACCGAATCGTTCCGGCCGAAACCAAGCATAACCAAAGCAGATAACGCTTCTTCCCTTGAGGTATTGCCCGAAACAGGGAAAATTCCGGATACTTCTTCCGTTTTGGAAAGTTTATCCCTCAGATCGATTATAACCCGCTGGGCGGTTTTAACTCCGACCCCTTTAACACTTTTCAGCAGGTTGACATTGTCGGTCTGGATTGCCCGCCGGATGTCCGGGGTGGTAAGGGATGAAAGCATCATCCGGGCTGTATTGGGACCTATGCCGCTGACGGAGACCAGCAGCCGGAACATTTCACGTTCCTCCCGCGTGAAGAAGCCGAAAAGGGTATGATTGTCCTCCCTGATGATCTCCTCAATCAGAAGGGTAACGGAGTCCTTCCCTCGGGCGGACGCATAAGTCTGAAGGGAGATCTGGACCTGGTAGCCGATTCCGCCCTGCTCAATAATGGCAGCAGCCGGAGTAAGGTCTGCCAGTTTTCCTGTTATATACTCATATATGGCCATCGGAAAAGCGCTGGTTACTACTGTGCCCCGAGGGCATTCTTCTTCAATTCACGGTTGGCTTTCCGTGTGGTATATATATCTACCGCCATGTAAATTGCCTGACGCATGGAGTCGGCGCTGGCCTGGTCGAGGCCGGCAATCTCGTAAGCGGTACCGTGCGCCGGAGAGGTTCTGACGATGGGAAGGCCAACTGTAAAGTTAACCCCAGTGTCAAATGAAAGGGCTTTAAAGGGTGCAAGTCCCTGGTCGTGGTACATAGCCAGAACGGCGTCGAATTTCTGATAGAGACCTGAACCGAAATACCCATCGGCGGCATAAGGCCCGAGGGCCATGATACTGTCGTGGCGGGCTCTTTCCAGCGCGGGCATGATTATTTGTTCCTCCTCGGTGCCCAGCAGTCCCTGGTCGCCCGAGTGAGGATTGAGGCCCAACACGGCAATACGGGGTGCCCTGATATTAAAATCGTTCCTCAACGTATGGTCGAGAAGTCGCAGTTTTCTCAGTATCAGATCCGTAGTAATTTCTCCGGCGACCTGTGACAGAGGAATATGTCCGGTTACGACGCCCACTTTCAGATAATCGCTGACCATGAGCATCAGTACCTCGCTGACTTCCAGTTTTTCCTGAAGGTATTCGGTGTGGCCTGCAAAGCTGAAATCCTTGCTTTGGATGTTATGCTTGTTGATCGGTGCGGTTACGAGGACATCGATCTGGTGCTCCATGAGGTCGCTGATAGCCATTTCAAGAGCGATGAAGGCCGCCTCGCCGGCGTATCCCGAGGATTTCCCAAGTTCCACCCTGACGTTGTCATCGAGGCAATTGATCAGGTTTGCCCTCCGCAGGTTTGCCTCTTTGGCCGAAGCTATCTGGTTCAGGCTGAAATTCGGGATGTTCAGTGCTTTCCGGTGGTAGGCCAGCACTTTGGGCGAACCGTACACCACGGGGGTACAGATTTCGAGCATACGGGGATCGAGCAGTGCTTTAATAATCACTTCGTAACCGATGCCGTTGATGTCCCCATGTGTAATCCCGACCAATATTCTTTGCTCTTCCATAGATATCCTTACAATTGATAATATTTCTTGATAAAACTGAGCAGGAGCCTGACGCCGGTTCCGGTAGCGCCGTTTCCGCGGTAGGTATCGCGGGTGGTGAGGAAAGCGGTGCCTGCAATATCGATATGAATCCAGGGGAACGAGGTGAACCGTTCCAGGAATTTTCCTGCGGTGATTGCCCCGGCGTATCTGCCTCCGATATTTTTAACGTCGGCAACATCGGATTCCAGCAGTTTACTGTATTCTTCCCACAGGGGAAATCTCACCACCCTTTCATGTACCTCAAAACCTGCCTCTTCGAGCATGTTGAAAGCCTGATCCGGCGCGGTTCCCATAACTGCCGCCGCCTGGGACCCCAGTGCTACCTGGGCGGATCCGGTGAGGGTGGCAAGATCGATAACCAGATCAGGTTCGTATTTCCGGGCATAGCTCAGGGCATCAGCCAGAATCAGCCTTCCTTCCGCATCGCAGTTGAGGACCTCAACCGAAGTACCGTCATGCATCCGGATAATGTCTCCGGGGGCATAGGCATTCCCATCGGGGCGGTTATCGGTTGCCGGAATCAGGCCGAAAGTCCTGACCGGCAATCCCATCCTTGCGATGGCATAGAGTGTGGAAGCAACTGCTGCGGCACCTGCCATATCGGATTTCATCTCGTCCATGCTGGCAGGAGTCGGCTTTAAGCTGAGCCCGCCTGTATCGAACATCACCCCTTTGCCAACGAGGATCAGGGGAGACTGGTTAACCGGTTTTTCCGGTTCCCAGCTTATGATGATAAACCTTGGAGGGTCGATGCTGCCGCGGTTAACCGCAAGCAACCCACCCATCTTAAGGGATTCAATCTGTGTTTTGTCAAGTACTTCAACGGAGAGCCCTACCTCAAGTCCGAATCGGGTGATTTCCTGGCCGAGACGCGGGGCGTTGAGCCAGGAAACCGGTTCATTGACCAGATCCCGGCAGAGTGTGACGGCATCGACCCGTGTATTCATCTCCTTTACCATTGCCGGATTGCCATTGAGTAAGCCCAGCCGGAGAAGAGAATGCCTTTTCTCGTCAGGTTTGGAGAAGTATTTCAGGAACTGATAGGAAGAGAGCGCCATGCCTTCGGCAAGCGCCCCGGAGTACGTTGAATTGCCGGTCCGGTTATCCAAAACCAGCTCCTCCCATTTGTGCCTGACTGCGAGGTCGTATATTTCCGAGCCACAAACGCGGAGGGATTCAAGGAGAGCCGATCCGGTCTTGCCAGTCTCGGCAATCTGGATAACCTCACTGTGGTCATAAAGGTTCAGGAGGATCTGCTTCTGCTTTTTGTCGATGCAGGTATTGATGTATTCCTTTTCAGCTGAGGGCCAGACAGTTGCCCTGACCTCTTCCGGAGACCCGAAAAGCAGTATCCGGTTTTGAGCCGGCAGAACCATATCCGTACTAAATATCAGCATATCCTTACCTGTATTTATAACCCGATAAAGCCCGTAAAGTTAAAAAAATCCGGGGTAAACTGATCGGCAGGCCTGACAATTAGCCTACCTTGCGGAACTCTCTGATACAGCATGACGACGCAACAAAATATTCTTGACAAGGCAGTCGGCGGAACGTTTCTTTCGCATGAAGAGGCGAATTTCCTGTACCTGCAGGCTGGTGACGGGGAGCTCATGGAGGCTGCGGACCGGATCCGGAATCGGCTGCATCCCGGGAACACCGTTACCTGGATCATTGACCGGAATGTCAACATCACCAATGTATGCGTATCCTTCTGCAAGTTTTGCAATTTCTGCAGGAGAGGTCAGGATGAGGATGCCTACATTACCACGATCGAACAATACAGGGAAAAGATCGACCGGCTTTTCGAGCTTGGGGGCCGGCAGCTGCTTCTCCAGGGAGGCATGCATCCGACACTGGGCCTCGATTTTTATACCGGATTGTTCCGGAATCTCAAGGAGGAGTATCCGGCCCTGATGCTTCATGCGCTGGGACCTCCGGAGATTGTGCATCTTTCGCGGCTTGAAAAGACCGATTTTGAAACGGTTCTGCGGTCGCTGCGTGATGCCGGCCTGGATTCCCTTCCGGGGGCGGGGGCCGAAATTCTGGTTGACCGTGTAAGGCGGATCGTTTCAAAGGGAAAATGTTCAGCTGAGGAATGGCTGGAGGTGATGCGGGTGGCTCATCGCACGGGGCTTCCCACTTCCGCCACGATGATGTTTGGACATGCAGAGACCCGTGAGGAGCGAATCGAACATATACTGAGAATCCGGGATCTCCAGGCGGAAAAGCCCACCGGAAGCTATGGATTCCTGAATTTCGTCCCCTGGCCCTTCATGGATGAAGGGACGGCTCTCCGCGATGAAATGGGAATTCGCAACAATGTGGATACACGCCAATATATCAGGCTATTATCGATGGCAAGAATCCTTCTCCCGAATGTGAGCCACATTCAGGCTTCCTGGTTAACCACAGGCATTACGGCAGGCCAGATCTGTCTCCATGCCGGGGCCGATGATTTCGGGTCGGTGATGATTGAAGAAAACGTTGTATCGCAGGCTGGTGCAAGGAATTCGATGGACAGCACCGGTATGCAGGCAGCGATCGTGGAGGCGGGATTTGTTCCCCGCAAGCGCAATCAGTTGTTTGAGCTGATTGACTGATCCGGAAAATCAATTGTTTTCAGGATGCTCTCCACCTTGCGAACCTGGTTGCGTTTATTGATTTTTGGCGCATAAACATATCCAAAGGCGGTAACCAGCCGGTTTCTCTCCTCATCCACATAGGTCCAGGAAATGAAAGGTCCACCCATAAAATCGCCGACGGTTTCCCACAGGCCCCGCAACTCGGTCACAAAATTACCATTGAGGGTAAAAGTCCGGGTCAGAACGGGTATGGTGAGATCGATTGCCATATAGGAACCGGTAGAAGGTCCTGGAACACGGGGTTTCAGGTGCTTATCGGTAAAAGAAACAAGTTCCGGATAATTGAGCTGCTTTTGATCGGTATAGGGATAGGTCCAGATCAGGACACCAAGTGTCATATCCGCCGGATCATAGTGTATCCAGATGAAGTCTTCCGTATCTTTTCTGATGTCGAAGCCTTTGGGGAAGCTGGCTTCAATTTCGTGTTTCCGGATGAGCTGGCTGGAAAGTTCAATATTTGAGTATTTTCTGTTGAAGCCCACCTGGCGATCGATTTCGCTTTCCCTCAGGATTTCAACCAGGCTGGACCGGCTCTGGTCGAGGAGGTTGATCAACTGTTCACGGTTTTGGGCAAAGATGCGGATCAGCAACTGATCAGCAGCCCAATAATCCCTGAAAACCTTTATTTCAGGTTTTGCAACCGCCGGATCGACCTCAAAGATGATCAGGTTCCTGGCCGGACGGATCATGTTGTTGAAGGCTGATGGAGGTATCTGGATCAGGTCGAATAGCGGCTCAGCACCGTCCATGCCGGTTTGGGGCAGTGCCGGTTCGTCAGTTGCCAGTATGCGCGCCAGGGTATCCCCTGCAGCGCCATTGTACAGGTCTTCGGATATCACCAGGACTACCTCGCCCGGTTTCCCGTTGCAGGGCGGCAGCCCCAGCTGATTTGAATTTTTACACCCGGAAATGGCCGTGATAGCCACGATCACGGCAGCCAAAGCGATTACCCTTGTTTTCATACGTACTATTTTTGGAACAACCTTAGTATATCGTTACCATTTGCGTAGAGGACAAGGGCAAGCAGCAACACCATACCGACGATTTGGGCGACTTCCATGAATTTGTCGCTGGGGCGGCGTCCGGTAATCATTTCAAAGGTAAGGAAAAAAACATGACCACCATCCAATGCCGGAATGGGGAGAACATTTAAAACCGCCAGCATTATGGATAGGAAGGCTGTCATGTTCCAGAATATCTGCCAATTCCAGGAGGCAGGGAAAATGTTACCGATTGATATGAATCCGCCGAGGGATTTATAGGCTTTGGTTTCCGGGTTGAATATCAGTTTAAGGTCCTTAAGATAGGATGATATGGTTTGGACTCCTTTTTTGATTCCTGCAGGGATGGAAGCAAAGAATCCGTATTTGATTTCTTTCAGCTCAAAGAAGGATTTCGGGTCAACCGGATAGACTCCGATCTTGCCCGTTTCCGGCACGGCCATCCTGAAGTCCAGGTGTTCACCATTCCGGTCTACGTTGATTGTCACCGTGTCGCCTACCAGCTTTTTAATTTCAAGGCTGAAGAGGGTGAAAAAAGGGACATCGGTTCCGTTGATTCCCACAATCCGGTCATCCACCTTCATGCCGGCTTCCCTGGCCGGCGATCCGTGAATGAAGTCACGAACGACAAAGGGGAATGCATAATCGATAAAACTTTTCTTTTCAAGATACTGTTCCACAAAATCTGCCGGCACGTTAATGTCCAGCATTTCCCCGTTTCGGTCAATCTGGATTGTTTTTGCGCCCCTGTAGACGATTTCCGGAACCAGGTCATGAAAATCTTCCACCTCGTGATTATCCACGGTGATGATTTTGTCGCCGTGCCGGAGTCCCATGTTGGTAGCCAGGGTATCGCAAACTATTCCGTACTTGACATTCTTGGTTGGAAGGTAGGTATCACCCCACGCAAACAGGATCATCGAGTAAATTATAAATGCGAAGATCACATTGAACAGAACACCGCCAAGCATGATCAGGAGGCGTTGGATGGACGATTTTGACCGGAATTCCCAGGGTTTTGGTTCCTGTTTCATGGCTTCCTTATCCATGGATTCATCGATCATTCCGGCTATTTTAACATAGCCTCCAAGTGGCAGCCATCCGATCCCATATTCAGTATCGCCTTTCTTGAATTTAAAAAGTGAGAACCAGGGATTGAAAAACAGGTAGAATTTCTCGACCCGCGTTTTGAAGAGGCGGGCAAAAACAAAATGGCCGAATTCGTGAATGATAACCAGTATCGACAGGCTGAGCAGGAGTTGAGCGGCTTTAATCAGGATATCCATAATAACTTGCAGATTAAACAAATGATAAGGCGAGGGATCGGGCCTCAAAGTCCGATTCAATGTAGTCTATTAAACCCGCATTCTCTATAAAAGTTGCCTTC
The DNA here is from genome assembly GCA_001769295.1 of Bacteroidetes bacterium GWF2_49_14. Lineage (GTDB taxonomy): Bacteria > Bacteroidota > Bacteroidia > Bacteroidales > UBA12481 > UBA12481. The sequence continues at coordinate 113,798 of MEOR01000108.1, forward strand.
TCAAGGGTTTTTTCGATAATGCGGGTCATACCGGAAAAGCCGGTTCGGTCATTGAGAAATGCATCCACGGCAACCTCATTGGCGGCATTCATTATGCAAGCCAGGTTACCGCCTTTACGCATTACCTCCATGGCTATGGTGAGGTTTGGAAATCGAAGCAGATCGGGTGATTCGAAAGTCAGGGCCGGAAACTCTGTAAAACTGAAACGCGGAAAAGATCCGGGCAGGCGATCGGGATAGCTGAGTGCATATTGAATCGGCAGGCGCATGTCGGGCAGTCCGAGCTGCGCTTTAATCGACCCGTCGAGAAATAGGACCAGCGAATGGACCACTGACTGGGGATGGACCACGACATCGATCTGATCCGGCTCCAAACCGAAAAGCCATTTGGCTTCGATGGCCTCAAGCCCCTTATTCATCAGGGTTGCGGAATCGATGGTAATCTTGGCGCCCATATTCCAGGTTGGGTGTTTAAGGGCATCCGTGTGGGTGGCTTTGGCCAGCTTGTCCGCGCTAAAAGCCCGGAACGGACCGCCGGAAGCTGTAATCCAGATTTTTTCAACGTCGGCGTTCCTTTCGCCTGCCAGGCATTGAAAGATTGCAGAGTGCTCCGAGTCAACCGGAAGAATCTGAACGGAGTTTTCCCGGGCAAGTTGTGTCACCAGGTCTCCGGCCACCACCAGGGTCTCCTTGTTTGCCAGTGCAATTTGTTTCCCAGCCTTGATGGCGCAGATCGTCGGCATCAGTCCCGCAAACCCTACCATTGCGGTCAGCACCATATCCACATTGTCCCCTGAGACGACCTCACCCAGGCAGGAGCTACCGGAGCGGACCTCAATCCCGGTACCGGCCAGTGCGCTTTGTACAGCCTCCCGGCAGGACTCATCGGTAATTACTACGCTGGAAGGCCTGAACCTGAGGGCCTGTTCGATCAGCACCGTATAGTTTGAGCGCGCGGTAAGGACCTCAGCGGAGAATTGCGCGGGGTGCCGCGCAATTACCTCGAGTGCCTGCTTACCGATGGACCCGGTGGATCCAAGGATGCCGATGCGCTTCATCATTCAAAAGCAATAAAATGTTCTGGATTCAGGGCCTTACCCTGGTGCCACAGTTCAAAATGGAGGTGCGGTCCTGTGGTCAGCTCGCCGGTATTGCCCACCGTGGCAATGACCTCACCGGCCTTAATGCGGTTACCGGTGGTTTTAAACAACTCCTTGCAGTGTTTATAGACTGATACCAGGTTGTTCTCATGTTGCACCTGGATGGTATATCCTGTTTCACTTGTATAATCAGCCATAATGACAGTCCCGTCCAGTACAGCCTTGACACCCAGGTTGGCTGCCGTGGCAATATCAATACCATAGTGACCTCTGACAAAATCAAAGCGGGCCATGATCAGGCCGCGCACTGGCGGGAAAAAATAGAGCTGGTTAAGATTTCCTGTGCTGCCGGAAGAGCTTTGCGGTCCCAGGTTGAAACGCTGGGCTTTTTCAACTTCAAGCCGCAGCAGGGAATCATCGGCAGATCTGTCATCGGTTATTTCACGGATTGAAACATTCGAAGTACCCTGGTCGGTTGAATGAATCCTGGTTTCGCCACCGTTGACAACCGTAATCAGATTATTGATAAACTGATCCTTAAGGGCCAGCTGATAGTCAAGCGAGTCAAGCCGGAGAGCATTCATCCGGATATTCCGGGTCATCTCTGCATTTGGATACCCAGGAATCAACTGTTTAACCGGGGTATAAACAATCAGCACCACCACCACGATGGTATAAATTGTCAGGGAAACAGCCAGGGCAGTTATCACATTCATCCTGGACAGTTTCATCTGCCAGACCTCCTCAAAAGAGGTTTCCCGCATGATTACCAGGCGGTACTTGCTTTTTAATTTATGAACCAGCTTCTTTTTAGGCTCTGCCATGTTTGTCCGTTTTCTGGTGGGGCAAAGATAAGGGAATAAGTTGAAATGGTTGAAGTGGTTGAAATGGTTGAAGTGGTTGAAGTGGTTGAAGTGGTTGAAATGGTTGAAATGGTTGAAATGGTTTGTAGGGGCGCACGGCGTGCGCCCGTCAGGACGCCCGTGATGATTTACTTACGCTATTAGGTGATATTGTTTTTTTTATTATCTTTGCACCCACAACAGTGCGGGGTGGAGCAGTTGGTAGCTCGTTGGGCTCATAACCCAAAGGTCGTAGGTTCAAGTCCTGCCCCCGCTACAAAAAGAAAAGCCTCCGGGGATCCGGAGGCTTTTTCTTTTATCTTCAGTATTTCAGCTATAGAACATCACAAATGATGTCTTTGTTAACGGTTTTCCCTTCGGCAACCATAAACGGCGACAGGGAGGGGGCGGACAATGCACCTGAACCCCACCAGCCAACAAAATCGCCGGCCGACCAATCACCGCTGCGGTCATTGTCGAGCCAAACATCCAGATAATAGTTACCCGGTACCACATCGTTAAAGGTAAAGCTGATCTTGGCACCTGATCCGGTTACGTTTTCAGACACCTTAACCGGTTGGTAGTTGTTCCAGTCGTCGATGCTTATATACAAGGCAACCTGAGCATTCCCCAGGTCACCCGGAGTTCCTGCAACCAGTTTGGCGGTACCGGTGACCTTGGTCTGCTTTTCAACAATAATCGGATCATCCTTCTTACAGGAGGATAGGATGATTGTAGCCAGAATTACCATCCCGGCCATGCCCAACAGTGAATTTTTCGTTTTCATGTAGATTATTCTTTTGGTTTAATGATTAATGGCATTTGCGTTGAAAGATGCTATTCAACAGATATTGTGCTTATAAAGTTAAAAACAAAAAGGAACTAATGTTACGAAAAGTAGTTTTTTTTACTCAATCAGGATCTTTCGGGAAAGGCATTTTTCAGTTGTCCGATAACGTACCATATAAATTCCTTCCTCCCAGTTTGAAACATTTATTTCAACATGATCAGCCATTGTGGTTATAAAATCTTGTTGGAAAATTGTCTTCCCCAATATATCAATGATCTGAATATGTGCATGCTGGCCAGGACTATCTCTAAGATTGATATTGAGATGTTCGTTTGCAGGAACCGGGAAAACGGACATGGAGAGATTCAGGAATTCATCCCCGATCCCTGAAGTACCGGAGACAATCACGGGTTTGATCATCTGGTTATTGGTCTCATCGGATTCATTGATCGTGTTGTCCTTGTCTACCACCCCGATCAGGTAATATTGTCCTGGCGGATAGGATGCCTGAAGGGTGAATCCTCCCGAAAGGGGAATTGTTCCTTTAGCCCCGAGGGTTCTGGTTGATTCATCAAACAACTTTTTATCCGATGGATCAAGCACTTCATCGGAGGAGAGGTACAAGGTAATTTTAACGGTTGAGGCAAGAACCGTTCCTCCATTATAGACGATCGAGTTAACACGAACGTTGGTGTTTGGAGTAATGACCAATGGAAAGAATGAGATGCTGATGATCTGAAGGTCCGGAGAATCTCCCTGGATTATAAGGGTGGTGGAGACCAGGTTGTTGTTCTCATTGGACTCACCAATCACTCCCAATGCATCGCACATAATCAGGGCATACCAGGTACCGGATGCCAGATCATCAGGAAGGGAAATATCCTCACCTGTGACGGAAACGTTGTCACCGGCATCGAGGGGGTCCATTGTACCATAAGCCAGATAAATGTCGGTTGCATCAATAACCTGATCCTGTGAGAGGTATAGGTCAATCTGGTTTTCCGGGGCTTGGGAGCCCCCGATATTAAGCAAGGTGCAGGAAATGTCTATGCTGCCTCCCGGTGTGGCTGACTTAGGGGTAATATCAAAATCCTGAATGGTAAGGTCCGGTTTTACTTCATTGTTGACGGTAACCGTAACTTCATTTGATTTTGCAGATTCACCGACCGGAACGGAATAATTTGCGGTAATATGATAGGTATAGGAACCGAGGGAGAGTCCGGGGTCTGTAAACTCAAGCAGTTCGGGGTTGTTGATGGTTGATATTTTAGTTCCGTTCCGGTAAACCGCATAACCTGCAACTGTACCTCCGCCAGGTTCCGGCTCGAGCCAGTTCAGCTTAACGGACAATTGATTAACCTGAGCCACCAGGTTCCTTGGAGGATTCAGGGCCGGATTTCCGACTGTGAGGGTAGTTGAGGTTTGATTATTATTTTCGATTGATTCTGCCACAGCTCCGTCAGCATCAGCAATAAAAAGAACAAACCATTTGCCGTTGTTGACACTTTCGGGTATTGTTATGTCGTCGCCGGCAACGTCAAGTGAGGTGCCTGCCTCGAGGGCGCTCATCGAGCCTTCGGCAAGCTGCCTGTCTTCCGAGTCAAAAACCTCATCCAGTGACAAATAAACCCTAAGCACACTGATGCCCGCGCTGGTTGGGCCCCTGTTTTCAAGTTTACAGGACAGGCTTACAGGATCTCCGGGTTCAACATTAGCCGGAAGGATCACAGGGTTTGTGATAACCAGGTCGGGTTTGTCGCCCCCCCCAACCGAGACGGTTACGGTGTTGGACCCTGCTGATTCGCCTGCAGGAGTAACGTAGCGTGCCGTAACGAAATAATTGTAGGTTCCATCTGCGAGGTTGTTATCCGAAAAGGTTACTGTATTCGGGTTGGTTATTGTTCCGATCAGGGCTTGATTCCGGTAAACCTTATAGGCTTCCAGCGAGCCATTTCCGGTTTCCGGCTTTTCCCAGTTCAGGGTCACGTTCCGTCCGGTCAAGGTTGCAGAAAGGCTGTGCGGTGGGTTAAACGCACCTCCTGATCCTACGGTAAACGAGATGGTTTCACCGGCAGCTCCGATGTTTGATATTTTTATCCCTCCGGCAGCGCCGGTACTCAGGAAGCAGGAGGGGCTGGTATTATCGCTGAACTCCGTTCGGCCCAGGTTTGAGCTGTACGGTGCGGCATTGATGTTACCATTGCTACGGTTGGTCCCGTTAGGACGATATACGTACACCTCATCGGGTGGCCCATCTGCATTACCCTCGAGGGACTGGTTGATCCGGTATATGATCAGGCCGGTACCCACGAGGCTCGACTCAAACCGACCGGCCGCCTTGCGGTATTCAACAACAAAAAACTCTGTTGTGGAATTGGGAGAGGGAATCTTATAGGCGGCATATCCATCTGAAGAGAGTGGTTTCAGGGAATAGTTTCCATCTGCAGTTATTGCAGGAATCTGGGAAAACCATTTACCGTATTTCATTTTCATATACGCACTCATGTGCTGGGGCGGAGTCTTGTTATGGGCCATCAGGTCCCAGGGGCCGACAGGGGTAATATCGTCGTTTTCATACCTGTAGAGATCAGGGGCACCCAGGCTGTGAAACATCTCATGGCATAACACACTGACACCCAGCCCCTCTGATAGCTGAAAGTTAAAATCATAAACTCTGGCTCCCCCTATTCTGACATCATACTGATAAAGGACCCAGCGATGTGGCCAGAGCAGATCGCTCCATCCGTCGGTTCTTCCCTGTATGATAAAACAGACATTGTCAATCTTACCATCATTGTCATGATCGTAATCAATGCCGCTTCCTTCCACCTGGGCACGAACAAATTCGGCGGCATTTTTAAGGAGGGTCATTTCCCGGTTGATATTATCTGTTTCGGTCCGGTAGCCTTCAGTATTGGATGCGGAATAAGGCTGGTAATACCTGCGGGTATGACTGTCCTGATAAGAAACGATGGTGGTTCCCGACGGAGCCGGATAAAAAGTTGAACTGATGTTTAGCTGGGTTTTTGAAACCTCCTTAAAGTATTCATTCATTGACACGATACCGCTGCCGTTAAAAGCCGAGGAGTAGACGGTCAGGGACTCGGTATATTCATTCTGGCCCGTGAAGCGGATGAAAATGACCAGGTTGTTATAATCGCCTGTATTGGAGTAGGAGCGTGCAGACTTGAATGAAGGGTCCTTGAATTTTGTGTTGAACAGTTGCCGGTAACGATCCTGGCTGATATTGAGGCCGGGCCGGAGTCCGGCTGCCGATGGATTATCCCTGCCGGGGAGCAAGGCGGTCGGAATTAACTCCGCGCCCGCTTTATCGGCATAAACAAAAAACCCGGTTCCCGGATTCAGGATGATGGTATATCCATTTGAATCATGAAGCCAATGGTAATATTCATCCCCTGATGCGAAACAATTCAGGGTTGATCCGTCAGGCTGAGTGAGCTGCTGCGGGACGTATTCCAGATATGCTGCGGAGAGGTTACCGGAAATCGCAAGAAACAGTAAAAGGGATATCAGTCGGATAGTCTTCATGGTTATTTTTGATTGCTAAAATATAAAGTTATCATTTTTACAATTATCAGCCCTGCCGATTGGATTAGACTATCTTTTAAAATGTAACCATTTGATAAACATTTAGTATATCTTTGATACCAATTGACGAAAGCCTGTCCTTCTGTCAAACCATAACGATCTTCAGTATGAAAAAGCCACAATTATTGTTGATGGGTTTGTGCCTGCTAGCCTTACCATTCAGCACTCTTTCCGCCCAGTCGCCGGATTCTGTCTCCCAAAAAACAAAATACGGACCGCTTGATCTTTGGGGAATCGGCATCAAGGCCTCGACCGACGGATTCGGTTTTGAAGTTGTAAAGGGGTTTGGAGAGAGGCTCAATATCAGGCTTGGATATTCAACCATGAATATTCCCATAAGCCAATCGATCCCAATGGACGGCTTCAGTGCGACGGTGGAAGCAAACCTGAAATTCGGAGGAGCCAACCTTTATCTCGATTTTTATCCGGTAAAAAATGTCATCCACCTGACTGCCGGAATTATGCAGAATGCCATGCGCCATACCCTGACGGTCATTCCCACATCGGAATATCTTTATGGGGATATCGTAGTTCCCGCGGCTGACCTTGGAATTGTTGTCGGCGAGGTTACTCCCGAAACGAAAATTTCGCCTTATCTGGCATTTGGATTTGGCAATACGCTTTCCCGCGAGCACCGGGTTTCTTTCAATTTCGAGATGGGAGCCCTTTACCATGGTGCTCCGCAGCTAAGTCTCACCGGCACCAACATGCTGAGTCCGATGGCCAGCGAAAACAATCAGCAGGTCATTATGGATGCCATTGCACAATATAAATGGTATCCGATGGTTTCAATGCAGTTAACCTTCAGAATCATATAGAATATTTATCATGAAAAGTATACGATTCCTTACCTCCATTTTCCTGGTCCTGGTTATGGCCGGTCCTTCCTGTCAGAAATTCAATCTGAACACGGATGACCTCGATATCAAGCTGGATCTGAATGTGATCAAAACCAACATTATGGTTCAGTTCATTGATGCCGCAACCGGAGAACCGGTAGGATTCAATGACGGCAAAAAAGTTGAAATAACCATATTTGGCCCCGACAGTCAGTGGGTAGTAAATAATTCAGGCAAGCGGATGCAGAAGATGTATTCTGCGGCAGGTTATCTGACATTCGGACTTGATCCCTATAATGCCAAGCCCACACCGAACGATCCCATCAGCCTGATTCTGGTGGCGGATATTGATGGCTACGTCTCAACCTCCCTGCCCATTTTCCTGAGGAGCGAAGGGAGTCATGATTTTGTCGTCAACATGGTTGATCTGGCTTTCCCGCCCGACGGCGTAGTGGTTACTACCAGGGATAATTCCGGAAGTGCCGTGGGGGGCAGGCTTGTCAATGATATGGACATGTCGACCGACAACAGCGATGTCAACATGAAGATTCCAGCCGGAACCGAGATTCGTGATGCTCAGGGAAACCTTCTGGATGGTAACCTGAAAACCACTATTGTGTATTTTAATCCGGTCCGTGATTCTGCTTTAAGATGTTTTCCGGGAGGATTGAATGTTGATGTTAATAAGGAGGACGGTGAAAAGGAAAAGGGAGCATTTTTCTCCGCGGGATTTGTTGCCATTGACATCAAGGACGAGAGCGGGAAAAAGGCTGCCAAGTTTGACGGTGGCAAGCTTGACCTTAATATGGCTATTGATGAAAATGTTAAGAATCCCGAGACCGGACAATCCGTAAAAGCGGGCGATAAGGTGCCCTTGTGGAGTTATGATGAACGGAACGGTAAATGGACCTTCGAAAAAACCACCGAGATTCATCAAACCCCAACCGGCTTGAGAACTGAAGCCCAGCTTCAGCACCTGAGCTACTGGAATCTCGACTGGTTTGAGACGTCATGTGAGTTTATCGAGATCTTTTTTACCACTGCAGATGCTTCGAAATCCGGCGAAACCGGCTGGGGATACGGACTCTTTTTTACTGCAACCCTGACGGGCAGCGATGAGTTCCGCACAGACGGCTACTTCTCGGGTTATCCTGAAATCACAGGAACAAAAACCAACCTGAATACGGAGGTTTTGCAGAGCGTACCGAGGAACCGCCAGATTACCCTCACGTTCCACGCACAGGAGGGCACCACACCCCTGTGGAATATTCCGGAACCCATAACTTATGATTTCTGCTCAAGCACTCCGGTTGAAGTACCTCTCACTCCGAACACTAATGCAACAGGCGGCGGTGGGGATCAAACCCTGACGATCACTTTCAATATCGAGATTTATTGCACTGACCTGGGAGCCGCTGCAACCATTCCGGACGGCATTTTATTGAGATACCGGTTAAAAGGATCCAGTTCCTGGGGCACCTGCACAGCTTCCGGCGGAACATTTACCGTAGCAGGGTTGCAGCAGAATAAGATCTACGAAGTTCAGGCACTCTATAACGGAGAATGGGTGCCGACACCTGGTTTTGAATATTTCATCGAACCATCGGATGTTACCGTTCTTACGAAAAACGCACGTTTTGAGATTGACTGCGGTGGGTAAAACGAGTAATGAGATTAAAAAACCCCGGGGCATAACCCCGGGGTTTTTTAATCTGATTACTTGCGAGTCAGCTTTTCCGTTGATTTAATACTCATCGGAATGGACATGGGTGCGGGCAGCTGGGCAGATTCAACAGAAACCACTCCGGAAATGCTGGTAACGCTTTCACCTTTTGTAAACAGGCCTGTCACGGCATCCGTTGTAAAGGTACCGTGCTTTCCACCGGACAACTCATAGGTGATGGTCATTCCCTGAACCTCCATGCTGGAGGAGGGGTCCGCCATGGTTATTATGGAAGCAATTCCTATTTCATTTTCGGTTTTCGATGCACTGGTCAGTGTATAATCGGTTTTGGTATTGAATACCACCATATTCTCGACTTTGGTCTCGTTTGAGAATGCTTTTTTCACGGCGATCGGTTCCGCCGGGTAATTCAGAAAGAATCCGCTTACCGACCTGGTGAAGGATTCTGCGGATCCGGCACTCCCGGAAATGCCTGCCATCATCTGGCTCGACATATCCTGGTTCTCTCCCATTGCTTTGTCAATTTTTTCAGCCAGTCCTTCGGGGGCTTTCATATCGGATAGCTTGCCATCCCTGGACAGGGTAAACGTAAAAACTTCATTAAGTGTCAGCGCCACTGACTTGGCATAATCAGGAATCTCCTTGTCGGTCGTGGAGTTGAACTTCATCTCACCCATCGGGGTGCTGGTGTTCATGGTATACTCCGATAATTTTCCTTCCAGCCGGTAGGAATCATTAGCAAGCAGTTCCAATACCTTGAAACTATAGGTCATTGAATTTCCTACTGTTGTAGACTGACTTTGCCCCATCATTTCCTGGGCGATTTCCTGACTTACGGTAAGAGTATAAGCGAACTGGTCACCGGCTTTTAGCTGGTACTGCAATTGCACTTTTTTGGCTTCAGCCTGAAAAGCGAATGCCATCAGGATTGCCAGGGTCAGAAGAGAGCGGGTTATTTTCATTGGATTTAAATTGAAGTTTTTCATTTAGAAATCAAAATTCTCAGAAAGTTACATTCCGTGGCCGAATATCGGATTAATTGCTGATAAATAAAACCGGTAGACCGCTGACAGCCTCCAGATCCGGAAGAAAACACGGAGCATGATGAACATTTGCTGGATGAGTAAGAAGAGCATGATAAGACCGGTGGTATCGACTGTTACTCCGGAGCGCAGAAGGTAATATGCCGCTGCGGCAGCGGCCGGAGCCAGTGCCAGGAGGATTCCCAGGAGATAGAGCCGGAAGAAATTCCGGAGGGCCATTTTCAGGCAGCGGAAAATGCCCTTAAACACTTTTCGCGAATCCTGCTCATAGATGGCGGATTTTACCAAATCAGACCAGGTGAAGATAAAATTAAGAATTACGAGGTGGGAGGTGAGAAGGATGAGGAAGGGGACAACGACCTGCTTGTCGGTGAGGTTGGTGTGAACCCCGGTTATGATCAGGTAGGGAAGGTAGAGGATCAGGCCGAGTAGAATGTGAATGATGAGGAAATAGACTGTTAATTTGAGAAATCGCCAGAAGAAGCGAATGGAGGATTTATGAAAACCGGAGACATTACTCCGGCCACCCGGGCTGGCAATTTTACTGTAGATTCCGCCGGTGAGGTATACCTGCAGCAGCGCGAAGCCGATCAACCAGGGGAATAGACCCTGAATAAAAACCCGGAACATCTGTCCTTTTGAAACAAGGATTTCCCGGATAATGGTTGCATCGAATCCCTTCATCAGGCCGTCGGCCAACTCACTGTTACCGGTTGCTGACCTGAAGAGGCCAAAAAACGGGATGGCGATCAGCAGGGCAATTCCCAGGTAAGAGAGGTAAATGAACAGGGTAAGACGGAGTGATCGCCAGGCGGTTTTGGCACCGTGGATATATGCGGATATTGTTTTCATGGATAAACGGTTTTAGGATCAGACGATCAGGGATAGGGAATGCATGATGTTTTCAACCAGAAACAGGAATCTTGCCGCCCACTTCAGAGCAGGCTTTGCAGAGGGTTTCACGGCAAAGGAGTTGTTGAGCAGATTGGAATCCAGCAGCAGCTTCTGCCCGGGGTCCACCATGGCGGCCACTACCCTCTCCTTTCTCTCGTAGATTAGATCGAACACCTTATCCTTTCCGTCCCAGTTCTCAAGGATCTCCTCGCCATTATCAAACCTGACGCGGATTTCGACAGGCACTATCCCGTCGCCTTTCCGGCTCAGCATGACAACCGACCGGAAACGATCCTCAATCCTATCTGTCTCCAGAAATGTTTTTTCTGATGATTCATCATACAGTCCGCCTTTTTCCATCGCCGGGGAGACCCTTATTCCTTCCACCGAATAATCCAAAGCCGCAGTTCCATAGAGGAATTGATCAAAGAACCAGTCGAGATCCGGCCCGTACTTGTAATCGCCCCGCTCCCTGATCACTTCGTTTACCACCCTGATAAAGTCTTTGGTTGAAGGATGCCGGAATGCCCATCGTTCGTAATATTTCCTGAAGATTTCGTCCATGCACTCCTGCCCTACCATCCGTTCCAGCGTATTGAGCATGGTGGCAGGCTTCTGGTAGACAGTTGCCCCATAGGTACCCCTTGGGAAACTCCATGAATTATTGAAAGTGGGTACTAGGTTTGGGGTGAGTCCGCCCAGCCATGAGATCCTTGCAAATTCCACATCTCCCACATGCACAAACGGAAACCCGAGCATGGCTGTTTTCTCGCCGTAGGCCCAGTCCATGATCCGGTTTTCCCAATAGCTGTTTATGCCCTCGTCGAGCCAGGGCTCCTCGGCCTCATTATTGGCGAGGATTCCCATGAAATAGGCATGACCGAATTCGTGAACCGTCACCATTTCAGCCATACGAATCTGTTCGGGTATGAGGTAGAAGGTGCCGGCTGTTATCAGGGTGGTATATTCCATGCCACCGGCTCCCTGCCCGTAGGTTGGTGGATCCACCACCGTCACATAGGGCCAGGGATAGGGTCCGACATGTGCATCGAAGTACTCGAGGGCATATTTTACTGCTTTACTGTGGCGCTCAGCCTGATAAAAGTGTTCGGGCTGCAGCATTATCTTGATTTTCACGTTTTTCCACTGGTCTTCTGCAATCTGGAAATCCTTTGAGGCGGTCCAGGCAAAATCAACAATATCCTCTGCCCGAAAGGAAAGAGTTTTCTTTCCGCCCGATGCGGTTTCCTTCATCAGTTGTCCGCCGCTTCCCACCACATACTCATCAGGAACGGTTAAATCAACTTTGTAGAGGCTATGGTTGGCATAGAATTCAGCATTTGGATAAAACTGGTGGGTATTCCAACCGCCCTTTCGGGCATATCTCATGCCAGCCGGCTCATATACGCCCAGTTTCGGGAACCATTGCCCGACAAAGAAAAAATCCTTGCTGTACCCGGTTCTTGCCGTGATTTTAGGGAGTTTCGAAGTAAATTGTATTGTGACGGTCACGGTGGAATCCGGTAGAACCGGATTGGTCAGCCTGACAGAAACGACCGACTGGTCCTTCCCGTACAATTCCTGCGGGAACGGTTTCTCCTCAGGTAGACGAAGCGGGAAAGGAGAGATAGTTTCATCGGGTTGTATAAACCGAAGCTGATCCGTGAGCAATTCGCCGGATCCGGTCTTCATGGAAATAATATCAGTATAGCCCCAATCCTTCTCCTCCGAAAGCCCTGATCGTCTTGCGCTGAGGAAAGTGGATCGTCCGTTCTTGAAAGCATTGAGGTACAGGTGGAACTGGAGCTCGCTAACCGTGTCACGGGAAGGATTCTTCCATTGAACGGTCATTTCACCTGACACCGTTTTTTTATCAGGATTAAGTTCTGCATTTATCTGATACTGAGTAATTCGGGGACTCAGCGGCGACGGAAGGATCACCTGCGCGGATCCCTTGCCGGCCGTGAACAATGCTGCAGCCAGCAGAAAAAAGAGGTGAATTGATTTCATAACCGAATGGGATTGTTTGTTTGGCCTTTTAAAGGTAAACAAAAAAGAAAGAGAGCCAAGACCGGGAATCGAACCCGGAATGGTGGTTTACGAAACCACTGTTATACCCTTTAACTATCTTGGCATTTAGAGCGGCGGCAAAGATAGGAACGATTTTTATTTTGGCAATACGATACCAGATTTCAGAAAATCTAATATTTTTGCAAAAAATCCACTAAGATGAAAACGTTCAGTACCCCGTTTCTTGTGGATGTCCGGACAATTATCTAACCCGGGCATCCGTCCCGGCGCCGAAACATCGGCAACCCTTCCAATGTTATACTTATAATTTTTTGCTTCAATGAAGTATTTCCTTAATTTTAAACAACTACGTAAGGACGTTTGGGAATCCATCTCCGGTACTGAGATGGATTTCACCGCCGGCAGTATGGGGCGCGCAGTTTTTTTACTTTCCATACCGATGGTGCTTGAAATGGTAATGGAATCCATTTTTGCCATTGTCGACATTTTCTTCGTTTCCAAACTAGGCTCCGAGGCGATAGCCACTGTGGGGATCACGGAGTCATTAATAACCATTGTTTATGCCATTGGTGGCGGACTGGCCATGGCTACCACCGCTCTTGTAGCACGAAGAACCGGTGAAAAACGCCCTGAAGAGGCTTCAAGGGTAGCTTTTCAGGCAATACTTACGGGGGTCCTGGTATCGACCCTGATCGCGGTTCCCGGTTTCCTCTGGAGCTCTGATCTTCTGAGGCTCATGGGCGGCTCGGAAGAAATGCAGGGTGAGCTTGCCAGTTACACGAAAATCATGCTGGGATCCAATGGAGTGATCATCATCCTGTTCATTATCAATTCGGTATTGAGAAGTTCAGGGGATGCAGCCATGTCATTGCGAGTATTGATTACTGCCAATTTCATTAATATTATTCTTGATCCCTTACTGATTTTTGGCATCGGCCCATTCCCGGAGCTAGGGATCAAGGGTGCTGCCATTGCAACGCTAATCGGGCGCTCCGTGGGTGTTTCCTACCAGGTGTTTTTGCTCTTCAGGGGCAAAAGAAGAATCAAGTTAACCTTGGCGGATATCCGGTTTGAACCGCATACCATCTGGCAGATCATCAAACTCAGCCTGGGTGGCATTGGACAATCCCTTATTGCTACCACGAGCTGGATCGGTCTGGTGAGGATAATCGCCACATTCGGAAGCTCAGTTGTAGCTGGCTATACCATTGCAATCCGGGTAATCATTTTTGCCTTGCTTCCATCCGCCGGCATCAGTAATGCAGCTGCGACACTGGTAGGACAAAACCTTGGGGCCGACAAACCTGAACGCGCTGAGCGGTCGGTGTGGCTGACGGCAAAAGTAAACCTGGTGCTTATGGGTCTGCTTGGACTGGTTCTTGCCATATTCCCGGAGTTCTTTATCCGGATGTTTATTCAGGATCCGGCAGTGATCGTCCCGGCGGTCCAGGCTTTGCGTATCATTAGTTTCGGGTTTGCCTTCTACGGCTTGGGCATGGTTATGATTCAAGCCTTAAACGGGGCGGGTGATACAGCGACTCCGACCAAAGTGTTTTTCATTTGCTTCTGGCTGATAGAGATTCCCCTGGCCTGGGTCCTGGCTAAACCTCTGAATACTGGTCCCCCCGGAGTCTTTATTTCGATTGTTGTGGCTGAGACCATCATGACCCTGATCTCATTTTACCTTTTTCGTCGTGGCAAATGGAAGCTTAAAAAGGTTTAACTTTAGTGGATGAAACACGGGTGGCTGAGTCTGGTGCCCATACTGGTTCCTCTCCTGCTGGTTACTTCCTGCAGAAAAGATCCTGTTAACCAGCCACCGGTGGCTTCATTCATCATCAAGCCTGATTCGGGTGATACCGAAACATTTTTTTCCCTTGATGCCACAGGTTCCTATGACCCCGACGGGGAAGATTCGTCGCTTGAGATCCGGTGGGATTATGAGAATGACGGATTCTATGACTGGCTTTTTGTCAAGACCCGCATCAACCTCCACCGGTTCTCAGCTGCCGGCTCCTATACCGTAAGGCTGCAAGTCAGGGACGGAGCAGGTGGCCTGGCCACAACCACCCGGGAAGTTTTCGTCGGCGAAGGCAATGCCGCCCCGCTGATCCCGTTTGCGCCAAATCCGAGGGACAGCGCCAACAATATCATTTTCAGCGGAAGACTTTCCTGGGTTGCACTTGATCCTGACAGCGACCACCTCCGGTATGATCTGTACCTGGGGGAGAGTTTCGATCCTCCCTTAGTGGAAACAAATCTCCCGGCGGATCAATATTTTCCGGAGGGCTTGAAGCCGGGCAGGCGTTACTTCTGGAAGGTCGTTTCAAGGGACCCCGGCGGACTTACTGCATTTTCACCTGTGTGGCGTTTTTCGGTTCACTCCGGAGTCTACGAACGGGATACCCTAACCGACCCGAGGGACGGCCAGCGATATCCCGTCATAAACCTGAACCGGACATGGTGGATGGCGCGAAACCTCAATTACATGGTTCCGGGGAACTCACTCTGTTATGATAACGATCAGCAGAACTGCATCCGGCATGGCAAACTCTATTCCTATTACCTGAATGACACCGTTGTTTGTCCCCCGGGATGGCGGCTTCCGACTGATGGCGACTGGGTCTCCCTGGAGCAATTCCTGGGTATGAGCCGCGAAGCCACTGAAACCTGGGGCTGGATTGGGAACGACCAGGCTTATCAGATGACGGAGGGCGGAACATCAGGGTTAAACCTTCAATTCTCTGGGTATGCAGACTGGGAAGGGAATTATCACTTTCTGGATGATAAAGCCTTCTATGCGCAGTGGTCGGTTCACCGGATGATCATCCGCAATTACGGGCAGATTTACCGGCACAGGTTTAACAGTGATAATTTCGAGGATGTATTCTACACCCCGGTCCGCTGCATCCGATCGGATTAGTTCCTGAAAGCGGTCAGTACCATGACCAGACCGGTATCTACATCCATGATGCGGGCCGAGAAGGCAATCTCAATGCTTTCATCGTCAAACAGGAATGCCCCGTCGTACGATTTATTGTCGACATCCCAGTATTTATATCCCGATACCTGCACATTGACGGGCCCTACCCATCCTTCCTGGTCGGGGATGTCAAAAACGATTGCATTACCTGTGTCCCGGGGGTCTGTTCCATTGAACATCATCACATTTCCGTCCCAGAAATCAATCACATCGGGATCAGCATTTTTAGTCACCCGCATGGTGCCTTCGAGGTCATAATGATCTTCCTGGTCTCCGAGGTAAACCAGGTCTCCCTCATTGTCAATCGCAAAGATCTTGACCACATAATCATACTGGCCAGTCAGTTCGTCCCTTAGATCTACATATTCATCGGAACAGGAAGTGAAAAGGAACGGTGTTAGGGTAATCAGCAGCATCAAGCCTGATATAACCCTGGATTTTGATGTTTTCATGTTTGTTGGTTTGATTTGAATAACTTGTTACGCCCCGGCTGCGGTTCCCAGCTGCTTCAGCTCTTTCTGGTGCTGTTCGATACTCTGCCGGAGTCCGTCCATCTCTTTCAAAAGCTGTGCCAATTCCCAGCCTTTGCGGATCGCCTCCTTGTCATAAGATTCTAACACAATGTAATGGAAGGACTTACCATTAAAACGGACCTTTAGAGATTTCAAATAATTGTCGGCAATAAAAGCCATGATGCCGGCATCGGTACCTTCGCGGAACTCGATTGTTTCCCACTTATCTCCCAGGTCTTCGACCTTCCGGTTCCACGGATCGTCCATCGGGATCGTGTCGGAAACCACATAGTTTCCCGAGTCGTATACCCTGAGAGCGACATGATCGATCCATGATTTTCCGTAGAAGTGCGAAGTCAGCCAGACCTCTCCTGTCTCATTCAGTGTAATTTTCAGGTATGTCCGGTTCCAGGATGATTCCACGGTTTGCCTTTTATGTTCATAGATTCCGGGCATTCCCGCTTCGCCGGGGGTAAACCGGAAATCCCGGGCCAGGGGCTGTACCTGGGCTTGCAGGATGTTGAGCAGGCTGGTTTTTTGAGTGACTGCCTGCTGATGGTATTCTGATGCTATCGCGTTTTTCCTGCGAAGAGTCTCACCTACTATACCATAGTCTGAATTATTCCAGCGAGCCATGGAATCCAGGAGTTCCATGGCTGTGGTAAATTCCTGTTGACGAACAAAAGCATCCACCCGCTGAAAATCAGCTTCCGCCTTTTTCTGCAGGGAAAAGGTGCATGAAACCGCACCGCCCGAAACAAGGGCTAAGAACATCATGATCCGGATCGCTTTCATAACAGTTATTTTTTCAAAAGTACTGCTTTAAACCTTCAGGCACTCCCCTATTCTAAGGCAGTGTTGGCATTTTCGCTAAATTGCCGCCCAATTTTTTTAGAACCGTGAGATTTTCCAGCCGTTTTTTTTCATTATCCCTGATCCTGGTCCTGGCCATATCTTGCGAGGTGGAATTCAATCCCAATATCATTTCGACGCCCACGCCGGTGATCTATGGGATTATTCATCCTCAGGACAGCATTTATTCCGTCAGGCTCACCAAAACCTTTATCGGACCCGGCAGTGCCTATGTTTTTGCCAGGATTGCCGACTCGATTTATTACAAGGGCGCACATGTTTACCTGGAGACGAGAACCACCGCCGGCAAGCTGGTTGAAAAAGTGGAGCTCACAGAGACGGAAATCGGGGACCGGTTGCCCGGAATCTTTGCACAGGCTCCCAACATTGTTTATCAGACCGATGCCTCGAAATTTCATATCCGGCCTGAATATTTTGACTCACTTGGACAGGAGTATAACCTGACGCTGAACCTCATAGCAGAAATTCCGGGTTTTACAACACCTGTCAAAGCCTCGACCAGGCTCCGGGCCATACCCAAAATCACGGAGCCCCGGTTCACATTTGTCAAGGTTTATTTTTACAGTGAGGAACCCTACTGGATGCAGTGGATGAATACCGATGAAGAGAGCATGTTTGAGATCCTGGTGAGGATGCGGTACAAGGATATATATTATGATGATGAACAGGACCGGGTGGCCGAGTGGGTGTTGACCGGAATCGATGCGAACGAGACCTCCTTTCCGGGTGGCACACGGAAGGTATACTCCTACTATTTCCGTCCTGAGAATTTCTATTCCCAGGTACGGGCAGCAATTCAAGAGGATCCGGAAGTAGAGGTCAGGGTTGTTAAGGACATTGATTTTGAGATTCTCTCCACCAACCGGGAGATGGGGTTTTACCGGGATATTTATGAAATTTCAGATGATTATCGGGGCACCGGATTCTCCAATATTGAAAACGGAATCGGACTTTTCACAACATACTCATCTGCTGGCATTTACGGATTACAACTCGGGCAGACGGAGATAGACTCGCTGGCTTTAGGCCGCTACACGAAGCATCTCGGATTTACGAGGTGGTGAGAGGAGGTTACCAGTTACCGGTTGCCGGTTATCCACCTCACCCCCGGCCCCTCTCCCGCGCTCCCGTTGGTCGCGGGAGAGGGGTGTCGGCTCCGGCCCAAGGGACGTGCTAAATTCTTGATTTCCGTATTTGTTTCGGCATTTTCTTGCTAACAACCCTCGAAGCACACTCCCCTCTCCCGCGACCAACGGGAGCGCGGGAGAGGGGCCGGGGGTGAGGTGGATAACCGGCAACCGGCAACATTCTTAGTGGGTTACCCTGATTTTCACGAAGCAAATCTTGGAATACTCATCCCGCTCGAACAGGAGTCCGGCGGTTGAATTTCCCATGTCAGTGAGGTGCGAATAAGCGAAAGATCCCGGATAGACTTGCTGGTAAGAGGACCAGGATTTGCCATCGTCATAAGAAATCCGGAGAGCGCCGTTTGTGCGGTCCTTTTCGGAGGCGGGATTGCAAAACAGCAGGGGCGCCGGCTTGAGCGGGGAAGATCCCAGCCTGATGATCGTTGCCATGCACACGGGATCGGGGAGATTTGGCTCATTGACCAGTCCGGTCCAGTTAAGTCCGCCATCTTTGCTGAACCCAATTTTCCTCATTTTCGTGCCGCCCTGTATCCGCGTATTCAGCATAACCGTACCGTCTGATAATTCAACCATCTGAACTTCATTACCATAACCGGCATCCTGTTCAAAGGCAACCTCACCGTAAGCCCAGGTTTTCCCGAGGTCGTCACTGTAGGCGGCATAGTTTTTCCACCGGTTGACCGGTCCCTGATTGAAAGGCATGAGTATCCGTCCTTTATGGGGTCCGTATTTCAGCTGGATGCCGTTTCCCGGACCGCTGGCGATGCTGGTGGCGAAAGTCGGCCGTTTTACACCGGCTGTTATATCTGAAGGTTTCGACCAGGTGCGGCCATCATTATCGGAATAAATCAGCCAGGCTTTACAGGTACGGTCATTGTCGGTTCCGGGTCCTACTTCCGATTCATGGAGTCCTTTCGGATAGATCTGGTAAACCATAATTATCCTGCCGGTGGGTTCCACCTGAAGGACCTCCGGATTGTTCAGGCAATTCTCGCCGTCCTCGGCGACCACCTGGAGCGGTCCCCAGGTTGATCCTCCGTCTGTACTACTTTTCAGGACGATATCATTCGCAGCGTGATCGTTGATACTGGCACGCCCTTCGCAAAAAGCCAGCAGGGTACCCTGTTTCGTTTGAAGCAGGGCCGGGATGCGGTATTGCGGGTAGCCGTCGCGCCCATTAACGAATACATCGCGGATGCCCGGATCGGGTTGGGACATAACGTTACCGTTGCCGGTTAGGAGAAGAAGACAGATGACGGATGACAGATGACGGAGGGACATGGGGTTTGGGGTATGAGGTTTGGGGTATGAGGTTTGGGGTATGAGGTTTGGGGTATGAGGTTTGGGGTATGGGGTTTAGGAAGGAGGTTAAAGGTTGAAGAAAGGTTTAAGGCGCCCTACACCCCAAACCTGATACCCCAAACCTATTTCACAATCACGCATTTAACGATTTTTACATCGGTGAGCATTCCGTCGCAGCGGCCTTTCAGGGTTGCCGAATCACCGGCATTTATTTCTCCGATAAGGCCCGCCTGGCCGATTGCCTGCAGGCTGTCTATGGTACAGGTGACACCGAACATCGGATCGACGAAGGTAACCGTAACATTTCCCCATTCATTTTTCTCAATACTGATCACCTGTCCGTTGATTTCCAATACTTTACTGCCATATTTCTCAGTGGCTGGCTGTTCCCCGGATTCAAATTCACGGTAGAGGTCTGCCGCTCCGATCCGGAAATCAGTTTTAGCCCTTACCATATCGGTAGTATCTTTTCGGAATACGTAGAGCCAGGTGCCGGTGCCAACCGCCAGAACAAGGATGGCAACTCCAATCAGAATACGGAATCTGGCTTTCATAGGCTCACTTTTTATATGGAAGATAATACATCAGAACGGTAATCGTCATCTGCTCGGCAATATTTTTTCTCATGATTTGTGGAATCAGGATTCCATAGTCCTCGGGTTTGAGTTTAAAGACTGATTTTCCGCTGATTTTCCCGGCTTCAACGGTAAAGGTGCCGCTTTCCTCTATTTCACGGGAAACCCCGTGAATGGTAAGTTTACCCTTAACGGTAACGGTGACCGCACCGGGTTTATCCCATTGAATTTTCCCCGGACCCATGATTTTCCCTTCAAAACTGGCTTTCGGGAATTTATCAGATTCAACATAATTTTCATTAAAATGCTCCTGCATCAGTGCCTTGTCAAAGGTGAAGGAGCGCATGAGCACGGAGAAAACCATTTCCCCGGTTCTAATATCCAGGAAACTGGTTACCTGATCATTAGCCGCTTTTATATCCTCTATCGGGGTGGATGAAAAAAAATCAATATGGCCAGTCTTGGTAAAATATCGGTCCTGGGCATGCAGACTGAATCCGGCCAGGATGGCACAAAAAAGCATGGAAAATCTTTTCATTTCAGCTATTTTTTAATAGAGAAGACCCGGGAGATATTAAATCCCAGATGCACACCACCCTTTAGCCAGCTTCCCGTTGTGTTGCCGATGAAGGTACCCTCGCGCATACCCTGGGAATTAGTCAGGACAATTTGAAAAACGTGGCCGCCGGTTTCAATATCAAAACCGAGGCTGAGAGGGTTGTAGTAGC
>MEOR01000108.1:134801-156255 GCA_001769295.1 Bacteroidetes bacterium GWF2_49_14
TCAGGGCCAGCCGGTTCGTCAGTTTGAACCGGCCTCCGATCCCCATTGCCCACAGGTCATTATGGTCCCTTTCGGCTGGCACAAGGTTCCGGTGAACCAGGGTCGGCGCCAGCTGGAGGGTGAGGCGGTCGAATTTCCGGGCAACCAGCAGCTGATGTGCATAGCTGAGTCGTGACCGGAAATAATTCGCCCGATCGGGATCCGCCCAACGGAGGGTATTAACCTCCATGGACGACATCAGCTTGATGGTCAAAGGGAAAGCCCCGGGTCCGGTCTCCTGGTTCGTCAGGGCATACATTACAAATCCATCGACGATCTTCCCGAGGGTTCCTCGCCCCAGCCCGACCATCATCCGATCGGAGATGCCATATTCCATGGCCATGTGCATGGAGCTGTGATCGAGGCCGAACATCTCATAGGCTCCTGAGTTTACGCTGCCAAAACGGTGGGATATCCGGTAATCCAGGTCGCGCTCTTTCAGTTGTTTGGCAGAATGGCCATTAACGATCCGCGTCGATTTAAACAGGGCTTCCACCGAAAGCTTTTTTATCGGCGTTTCCTCGTCCAATAAATCCTTAAGACTCTGGGCATGTACTGGTAAACTCACAAGTGCGATGCTCAATATCAGGAAAACAAAATATCGGATTCTGATCATGACTTTGTTTCGTATGGTTAAATCAATTATTCTGAGTTCCATTTTCGATCCATTTACTGATCTTTTGAATCGAGCAGGTATCCAGCTTTTCCCTGCCCTTTGGCATGAAGGAATAACCGGGCTGATGCGTGACTGCCTTCATAAGTGTGCCCTGCTCGGCCAGTGACCTGAGTGTGCTGAATTCTTCCAGGTTATTTCCGCCGCCCAGCAGGTTATAGTCCACGGAGTTGTGACATTCGAAGCAGTTATTGGTCAGGATGGGCTTAATGGTTCCGGAATAGGTTACCGAGGCCGTATCACAGGGAGTTCCCGAACCGGAATAGAGCTGTTCCTCGGACTCATAATAGCATCCTGCCATAATGCCAAGCATCAAAATCAGTATAAAAGTTATTCTTATCATGCAACTCTTTATTATTAAAAACAGTTTCGATTAAAAATAGTTTTAACTGAACAGATTTGCAAGGGAGAGCTTACTATGCAAATTCCTAAATTTGTCCTGAATGAGGAACCGGGTACAAACCGGATTTTTAAGTAATTCCAAAAAAACAAACCCATGCGTAACCTTATAAAACGGATTCGGATATTGCTTCTTCTGCCCCTTGCGGGGATGATACTGACTGCCTGTTCCAGCCGGGAAGATTCATCAGGCTGGCTACAGAAAAAAGGTCCGTTGATGACCCGTTGGTCGGCCGAGGTGGTTCCGGGAAAAACCTGGACCGAGTATCCCAGGCCTCAGATGCAGCGAAACAACTGGAAGAGCTTGAATGGATTATGGGATTATTCCATCACTCCGGCAGAGGCCCCGTTACCCAAAAACTGGGATGGCAAGATTCTGGTGCCCTATCCGGTGGAATCGGCTCTTTCCGGTGTGATGCAGAAGCCGGGTGTGAATGAGAAAATCTGGTACCACCGGACACTAAAGATTACAGCTAAATTGCGATCGCGCCTGATACTGCTCAATTTCGAAGCGGTTGATTGGGAGACCGAGGTTTTTATCGATGGCGAAAAGATTGGCTCGCACAAGGGTGGTTATGACCCGTTCAGTATTGATATAACGGACCACATCAGGGCCGGTGAAAACCACAGCCTGGTGGTTTCCGTAAAGGACCCCACTACAGGTGGGTACCAGCCGGTTGGGAAGCAGACCAACAATCCGGGTGGAATCTGGTACACTTCCTCATCGGGAATCTGGCAGACTGTTTGGATCGAACAGGTTCCTAAAAGCTACATCCGGAGTTATACGGCGGTTCCCGACATTGACAAAGGTACGGTAACGGTAAAAGTTGAAGGAGTGAACCTGAGGTCATCGGATGATCTTGAAATCAGGGTATTTAATGAGAATAAGAAGCTGATTGGAACCGAAAAAGTTGATGCTGAGGAAGAAGCAACCCTGAGCATCGATAATGTCCGCCTGTGGTCCCCGGAAGATCCCTTCCTGTATGACCTGGAGGTGCGCATCATCAGGCGTTCGTCTGTTCTGGATCAGGTCAAAGGCTATTTCGGAATGCGAAAAATCAGTCTGGGCAAGGATGAAAAGGGAATCACACGGATATTGCTGAACAATAAATTCGTTTTCCAGAACGGGCCGCTCGACCAGGGATTCTGGCCTGATGGATTGAACACCCCTCCGACGGAGGAAGCCATGGCATATGATCTGGAGATGATCAAAAAAATGGGATTCAACATGCTCAGGAAGCATGTAAAGGTTGAGCCGCGCAGATTTTATTATCATACCGACAGGATGGGAATCCTGGTATGGCAGGATATGCCCAGCATGTTTTACAGGGTTTTTGACCTTCCTGCATTCAAGGACAGTCTGGAGGTGATCAAGGCCAATTTTGAAACGGAGCTGACAGAACTTGTGCAGGAGCATGTCAATTCACCCTCAATCATCATGTGGGTCCCGTTCAATGAGGGATGGGGACAATATGATACGGAGCGGATTGCCGCTTATGTAAAGACACTGGACCCGACCCGGCTGGTAAACCATGCCAGCGGATGGACGGACATGGGCGCCGGAGACGTGATGGATATTCACCATTATCCTGAGCCGGCTGCTCCTCCGGCAGAGGAGAAGAGGGCCATTGTTTTGGGTGAATTCGGCGGACTCGGCCTGATGACCGCCGGACATATGTGGAAAGAGGAAAACTGGGGATATGAGAAGATGCAGGATGTCAATACCCTGCTTGAGAAATATGGAAACTTTTACCTGGAGGTTGCGCGATTGGTTGAGAACCCGGGGCTGAGTGCGGTTATTTATACACAGACAACGGATGTTGAAACCGAGACCAACGGTTTGATGACCTATGACCGTGACCGGGTTAAGATGGGTGCGGAAAATGTAGCCAAGGCTCACTTATTTGTCAAATAGTTAGCTGCCTGAATTTCAAGTTCCGTACATTTGCCGAACGGAAGTTACGCATGAAAAAAATCTGGCTAATAATAGTACTCCTTTGCGGAGCAGTTCAACTATTCCCGCAAAGTGCTGTCGACATTCTCTGTAAAGTTCTCGACCGGGATTCAGTGCCTGATATCACGTACGTAAGCACAACCCTTGATCTATGTCATGAGGTTTACCAAACGGACAAAGAATTCCTGATTTCCCAATACGTTCCGACGGCGATCAGCAAAGCCAAGACTCTGACTGATATCCGGTCGGAGGCTGAGTTATACTGGTATCTTGGAACCTATTACTGGAAATGCGGTAATCAGGCCCAGGCAGCTCAGGTTTACACTGATTTACGTGTAGAATCGGAATCAAACCAGTACCTGCCGGGCAAGCTTAATGCCCTCAATGGACTTGGGAATGTGAACTACCTGCTGGGTGATTACGACAAAGCACTGTCCTATTACCTGGAGGGACTGCAATCCAGCAGCAATGATTCGGTCATGCTGCTGAAGTTTTACCATAACATTGCGAATGTATACGTCCTTCGAAACCAGCTTGATTCGGTTATTATCTATTACAATAAATCTGTAGAGGAGCATCTCAGACATCAGAAATGGAGCGACTTATCGCTGGTTTATCAAAACATTTCCAATGCGTATGCAGCTCAGGAAAAACAAAAAGAAACCCGGCAGTACCTTGATCTGGCCCTTGAGGCAGCTGAAAAATCAGGAGATCCACGACAGATCGCCTCGGTGTATCAGGCCATGGGCCTTGAGGTTTCCAACCGGCATCCCGACCTGGCCATACGATATCTGAATCTTTCGATCGAATACGGAAGGAAAGCCAATGCATTTCAGCTTCTAATGGAAAACCTGCTATCGCTGGCTGAGGTGTATGCTAATCAGGGGATGGCAAAAAATGCATACAACTCAGTCCTCGAAGCCAGCCTGCTGCAGGATAGCCTTGCGGTAATTGAAGACTCGATAAATCTTTCAGGGCAAGAGCAATCCTACCGGTTCAGAATGGAAGAGATTGCGATGGGAAAAGCCACGCGGCAACATGAGCTGGAGCAGTTAAAAGCCTCCAACCGGCAGCGGATGATTATTCTGATTCTGGCACTTGCCCTCATTGGGATGATCCCTCTCAGCCTGGTGCTCTATCAGAATTACAAGATAAAAGTCCGCATGAACCAGACACGGGATAAGTTTTTTTCACTGATTGCCCATGACCTGAAGAATCCGATATCAGGCCTGGCTGGTCTTATCTCTGTGATGAACGAGGAAGCCCATCACAATGGGGAGCCTCCGGCTCAGAAAAGAAGAATTGAAGGGCTTTCAAACTCTGTAGCCAGAATTCAGGAGCTTCTTGACAATCTTCTGGACTGGTCGAGGGCGGAAAACGGGCAAATTGCCTTCCAGCCGGAAGAACTGGACCTCAGTCTGTTGATTAAGGATGTCAAGCACCTCTATGAGGATTCGTTAATGAATAAGGGGCAGAATCTGATAATCGACATCCCGCCAGACATGCACGTTATGGCGGATGCGAACATGCTTCGGTCGATCATCAGAAACCTGGTTTCCAATGCAATAAAATTCAGCCCGGAGATGACGGACATCACACTGGAAGCCTTCCGGTTGCCTGGTGAAATCCGCATCTCTGTTACAGATACGGGGATTGGGATCGACGAAGAGATGACCAACCGGTTATTCGAAAAAGGCACTCATTACACATCCAAAGGAACGCGGGAAGAGACAGGAACCGGGCTTGGCATCAAGATCTGCAGCGAATTTGTCAGGCGGCATGGCGGGCGTATCTGGGTTGAGAGTAAAAAAGGTGAAGGAGCTTCTTTCTATTTTACTTTACCCGATATACAATCTTCCCGCCCGGCTTAACCGGATATTCCAGAATTTTCTCAGGAACACCAGGATCGGCCAATCTGCAGATCCCGCCCTTTTCGGCACGGATAACCACTTCAATAGTTTTCCCTCCCTTTCTGACGGCGGAAACCACGAAGGCACCATCGGTCCGAAGGTCGCGGAAAGAAACTTCTTTCCATCCGGCAGGAACCGCCGGAAAAACCTTGATAACCCCTGTATGTGACTGGATCATCATCTCCTGAAGTCCGGAGGCAAAGGCAAAGTTTCCTTCCAGGGTAAAGGGGCGGTACGTAAAATTGGATTTCCCTGATTTGGTCTGGTCGCCGTTCACATGAAAACTGTTTGGCAGCACAAAACACCTCGCAAAATCAGTCAGGGCAGCGGCGGCCTTTTCTCCGTCGAATGCTCGTGCATACAGGTTTCCAAGCCAGCTGTATGAATAGCCGCACCACCAGGCCGGGCCGATCTTTTCCATGGTATTCAGAGTATTCGAGATTGCCAACTGCGTTTCCTTACCGTCGGACCAGTCGATCACTCCCAGCGGATGCCAGGCAACCAGGTGTGAAAAATGGCGGTGGCTCTCCGCATAGGGATGGCCCGGGGCGAAGTTCAATCCGGTTGAATCGGAGGCCAGGGGAGGCCATTCTCCCAGTATCCGGCTCCACTTTTCGGCTTCGGTGGTTTTTCCCAGTTTAGCAGCCAGTTCAGATGCTTTCCCAAAAGCAAACCGGATCATCCCAAGATCATAATTGGTGGTTTGGGAAAACCAGGCGCGGGGTGAATTATCATGGATTTCAGGCGATGAGCTCAGGGGGAGCTTTCGCATGCCGGCTGAATCTTTTTCCGAGAATTCATCCAGATATTGAGCAACCCCTGATAAATACGGATAGGCCCTGGTTTCCAGAAAATTGCGATCGAGGGTATAGCGCCAGTGCAGGTAGAAATGTTGTGCAAGCCAGGCCGATACGGTGGGTCCGAACGAATACTGGATCCAGCCTCCCATGGGCTCGCCCAGGAGCGTAGCTACCCCTGGCACATTGAGCCCGCCAGTACCGAAGTAGTCGTGGGTGTACTTTTCGCAAACCGGTTTGATATCCCAGAGCCAGTTCAGGTACCCTTCCTCCAGATCGAGGTGGTTGCCGGAATAGGCGGGCCAATAGGAGAGCTGGGTATTCAAATCATTATGAAAGTCGCCCTTCCATGGCGGCAATTTCCCGTTGTCAGCGGTCCATACCGCCTGCAGGGAGATCGGCGGCGCATCGGCGCGGGCGGCGGATCCGAATTTATACTGCTCAAGATACCACTGCTTTTGCAAGAGGGGATCAGGAACGCTGATATCGGACTTCGACCAGAAATTCGCCCACCAGGCTTTGTGCCTGCTGAAGGCGGACGGGTAGGAAGAAGCTGAAGCGGTCACTTTACCGGCATCAGCCTGCCCCTTCTGATCGGAAAGCGAGGAGGAGATGGACCACCTTCCAGTAATCTCATTACCCTTCTTTACCCATTCGACCGATACGATATAATAAAACCCCAGCGAACCTTCCTGCCGGTACACCATCTTTCCGGGGGATTCAACCACTTTGCCCTGCGTGTAATTCAGGCGCCTGAGGTCCTGTCCACCCACCACGTCCACCTGTCCGGCCCTGTTTTGGTCCTGATAAACAGGCGGCACAAGCTTTAGTGCAAACTCATCAGGTACGTTGGTAAACCGGAAATATCCGACCGGTTCCGTAGCCTGAATGAAAGTCCGGAGCCTGACTCCATCGGGCCAGGTAACCGCAGCCGTTGCATCGGCCAGGTTTAATTCCGATGTTGCCGGTTCACCAGACCTATTCCAGGTAAATTCAAGTGCCGCACCCGGGATTTTGGTGGGAGTAGCGGCATTGTCATACGCGCGGTAATCAAAAAGCTCCTGAACCTTTCCGTAATCATTCTCAAGCCATTTCTGCATCACCCATTTAAAATTCCATTCCGGCAGGCTCAGCTCGGGAACCGGACGGAGATCCCAGAGGTCGGCCCGGTCCAGCGAGAAACGGACCGCTCCTGCTTTTTGCCACACCAGCGCTCCCAGCCAGCCATTGCCGAGAGGAAGGCCTTCATCCCAGGTCTTCGCCAATTCCGGAAACATCAGGTTGTTTTCCCTTGCGGGGCCTTTGACGGTTGACATTCCGCATGACACCAGCATAAGGGCAAGGAAAATGGTGAGGAGTGGTGAGGGGTGGTGAGGAATTGTAAGGAGTGGTGAGGGGCGCTGTAGGGGCGGCCTGCGGTCGCCCGTTTTGCCCGTATTCAATAATGCGGTTTTCATCGAATTTTTAATCAATTTTGTGAAGGTTGAAACACCAATAAAGATAGTCATGCCTACCAAAAAATTCTCCATAAGGGCCCGGTTCATAAGTTTTAAATTTGCATTCCGGGGTCTGGGGCTGCTCTTTCGTGAAGAACACAACTCCTGGATCTATCTGGTTTTCATTGCCGCGCTGATCCCGGCAGGCATCATTTTTCATTTGACGGCAGCGGAATGGATGCTAATAACACTTTGTATAGGGATCGTTATTTCAGCAGAAATATTTAATACGATCATTGAACGTATTTCCGATAAAATAGCTCCTGATTATGATCCTGTCATCGGCAAGATCAAGGATCTCGGGGCTGCTGCCGTTCTGGTTCTGGCCATTGCAACGGCGGTGGTGGGGTTGATTATTTTTTTGCCGAAGGTCCTGTAGAGACGGATAATTATCCGTCTCTACGATGTACATTGGCCAGATGCAGTGTAGAGACGCATTATTATGCGTCTCTACAGGCCCCCCAGGGTTATCTCATCGGCAAACATCCAGCACGGATTCCCGGCTCCGGCATGGCCGGCGGGACAGGTTTTCGGGCTGACCGCTTTTACCCGGATATACCTGGCCCTGAATGTTTTATCCACACCAAATTCTTCCCGCGCCTTCACATTTTTATCCCAAGCGATCGGATTGAGTGCCGTACCGGCGCTCAGCCAGCTCCGGCCGTTTTCGGAATATTCGAACTGAACCGAGGTTGGAAGGAATATCCAGCTGCCGGTGGCATTCAGGAAATCGGCTTTCAATCCTTTAAAATTCTTCGTTTCGCCCAGATCGATCTCAATCACCATGTCGGCACCCTCCCATCCCAGCCAATCGCCATTGGCAAAATCGGGATCCGATTTCCGGCCGTCGAGTAAAATAATCTGATTTTTAGGTGGATATTTTGCACTGGGCGGATTGGGGAACCGGATGGAGTAGGTAGCCTTTACCAGGTTGGCCTCCCGGATAAAGCTCTTAACCCCGCGCGAGTCAATGGCAATAGCGCGGATGAGGGCGGAATTTCCGAGCGTGAAGGGTCCGCTGTATTTCGGTGACTGAGCGGATGGTTCCGATCCATCAATTGTGTAGTAAACCGAGTTGGATTCCACGTCGCTGTTGATGGAAACCAGAACGGTATCCAGGAAAGCCCCGGATTCAGGTTTCAGAGTGAGTTCAGGAAGCCGTTTATGCAGTCCGATAAACGCGATCGACGGAGTGTTTCGAGTCTGGATGATCCGGATGCGGACCTTATCGGAAGTTACCGGCAGAAAGCGGATCAGCCGGCAGGCGCCCACCGTTGTGGCGCGGGTCACCTCGCGCCAGCGGTTCTCTTTCCAGATCTCAAGCGAGAACTGCTCGATCCGCTGACCGTACTCAATATTCTCCCGGATCTGCAAACAATCGAAGGTTTTAACGGCAGGCAGCTCAAATTCAAGCCAGCCGCTGGTTTCACCCTTTTTAGCCATCCAGGACTTCTCACGCCCCGGGATTAAAACATTATCCGCCTTGAATCCAATTGCCGTTGAACTTACCTTGATCCTTGCGCCTTGCGCCATGTTCTCTTCAAAGATTGCATCGCGCACAGCCTTGAATTCCGTCAGGGCTTTCACGTCATTCTCGTGGATCCGGCCGCGCTGATCGGGAGGCAGGTTCAGCAGAAGCAGGGAGTTCTGGCCCACCGAAGCAAACCAGATATCGAGAAGCTTTTCGGGGGTTTTCACACGCTCATCCTCAGCCTGGTGATAAAACCATCCGGGACGGATGGAGACGTCAACCTCCGAGGGGTACCAGATCAGGGCCGGAGCATGAACAATCTTGCTGCGGTTGCCAAGATCCTGCTGCATCATGTCGCCGGTGGGAATAAAAACCCCGTCGGTGGGTTTCTGCTGGGAATTGGTTGCAACGGCATCGGTATTGGTTACCCCATACGGGACCACCGACCACTCGGTTGCCCTGCCGTAGCCCGATTCGGTCCCAACCCAGCGGACATCGGGACCCATAACTGCAATGGTTGCCTCGGGCTGCGACTTGCGGATCGTATTGTAAAACCGGAGCCAGTCATAAACCTGTTTCTTACCATTCGGGCCTTCGCCGCAGGCACCGTCAAACCATACCTCATCCACCGCGCCGTAATTCGTAAGTAATTCGGTAAGCTGATTGACAAAATGATCATTGTAAGCATCTGTTCCATAGCTCTTTTCATGCCGATCCCAGGGAGAGAGATAGACGCCGAATTTAATCCCGGCCTCATGACAGGCGTTTGACACCTCACCGATCAGGTCGCCCTTGCCGTTCTTCCAGGGCGATGATTTGACCGAATGATCCGTGTACGCCGATGGCCAGTAGCAGAATCCATCATGATGCTTGCCGAGTGCAATGATCATCTTCATCCCGGCATCCTTAGCCGTCTGAACCCATTGATTGGCATCGAAATCGGTGGGGTTAAACCAGGTTGGATCCTCGGTTCCCTCGCCCCACTCCCGGTTGGTAAAGGTGTTCATCCCGAAATGAATGAAAGCTGTGAACTCCAGATCCTGCCAGGCAAGCTGGCGGGCGGAAGGGGCTACATTCGATGCCTTTTTGATGATGGTCTCGGGGCTATCGTCGGAATTGATTTTGATGTAGTTGCTACCCGGCTTCTGCTGGCAGGAGAAGAGGGCCAGGGTGAGGAGGAGGGGGAGGAGCTTTTTCATAATCAGGTATTTAGGGGTTGGGGTCCCCGCTTTCGCGGGGATGACAAGTGCTTTGGGGTAACTTGGTACGCAGGCATCCGGTCCCCGCTTTCGCGGGGATGACAAGTGCTTTGGGGTAACTTGGTACGCAGGCATCCGGTCCCCGCTTTCGCGGGGATGACAATTGCTTTGGGCCTTATTTGTGATTTGACCATCGAAGTTAAAAGTATCGAAAAAATCGGCAACGTTTGCTATATCTTTGGCATGATAATACCTCGTATCCTATGAAAAACCGTACTTCTATTCTCCTGGCTTTTATCCTGATGTGTGCCGTGCAGCTGCCGGCTTTTTCGCAGCCCATGACGGAGGCGGCCATTGACAACCTGGTGGCCACGGCGCTGAAAACCTTTGATGTACCGGGCATTGCGGTGGGCATTGTGAAAGACAGAAAGGTTGTGCTGGCGAAGGGATATGGGGTGCGGTCGCTGAAAACAGGCGAACCGGTCAATGAACATACTCTGTTCGGGATCGCCTCGAATTCCAAGGCGTTCACGGCCACTGCGCTGGGCATGCTGGTGGATGAAAAGAAACTGCGCTGGGACGACAAGGTAGTGGATTACATACCGGAGTTCCGGCTCTATGATCCCTATGTGACCCAGGATTTTACGATCCGGGATCTGCTTACTCACCGGAGCGGGATGGGCCTCGGAGCCGGTGACCTGATGATCTGGCCCGACGGGAGTGATTTTACGCGTGCAGATATCATTCATAATCTGAGGTATCTGAAGCAGGTTTCACCGTTCCGGACCAAATATGATTATGACAACAATTTGTATATCGTTGCCGGTGAGGTTGTTAGTAAAATATCGGGATTAAGCTGGGAAGATTTTGTAAGAACCCGGATTCTGGAGCCCCTCGGCATGACTGAAACCGCGCCCTCCTGGTCGAGGCTGTGCGACACCTCCAACACCATTGCACCGCACGGGGCCGTTGACGGCAAGGTGCAGGTGATTCCGCGAACCACGGGAGACCTGATGAATGCCGCCGGGGGTATTTATTCCAGCGTGTACGACCTCAGCAAATGGGTAGGGATGCTGCTGAACAAAGGGGTTTTTGGAACGGATAATAAAACCCTGATCAGCAAGCAGGTACATAAAGACTTGTGGACCCCGCAAACCCTGATGGGCGTGAGCACCGCACCGCCCTACAACACTCATTTTGCCGCGTATGGACTGGGGTTCCGGCTGGCCGACGTGAAAGGTTATCTTGAGGTCTCGCACACCGGCGGATTGGCCGGCATGGTAACCCAGATCCTGATGTATCCCGAGCTGAACCTGGGGATTATCGTGCTGACGAATCAGCAGGTGGGGGCGGCGTTTACGGCCGTTGCGAACCAGATAAAGGACGGGTACCTGGGGGTTACAGGGATTGAGTGGATAAAGTTGATAAGTGATAGAGTGATAAAGAGTGGGGAGCAGGCAGATAAGACGGTTCAGCAGGTTTGGGCGGAGGTGGCGAAGCAACAGGCAGGGGATGTCGGCAGCCGGCCGAAGCCTGAACTGATAACCGGGACGTATCGGGACCCCTGGTTCGGGGAGATCACCATAGAAGAAAATCTGGGCAAATTGTGGTTCCGGTCGAAGCGGTCGCCCGGATTGGCCGGCGAGCTGCTCTATTATCAGGGTCAGACCTACATCGCCAAATGGAACGACCGGAGCTTGGATGCCGATGCATTTGTGCTGTTCCAGACCGGCTATGACGGCAAAGCCTCAGGAATTAAAATGAAGCCGGTATCGCCGCTGACGGATTTCAGCTATGATTTTCAGGATCTGGAGTTTGAGAGGGTGAAGGAATAATACACCGACCCCTTGGCATCGTAATCCACCTCATCCCCCGGCCCCTTCTCCCGCGCTCACTCCGCTATCGCTGCGTTCACGGGAGAAGGGGAGACGTTCATTGTGCGAGAATAAATACTTTAATGGATCTGTCTTATCAAGAATGTATCAAATTACATAAAGCTTCGCAGTTGCTCCCTCCCCTTCTCCCACGACCGCAGGGAGTGCGGGAGAAGGGGCCGGGGGATGAGGTGGATCGCGTGTCAGTGAGCCAGACGTTGACGTGGATCGCGGAGAGTTCCCTATCTTTAACGACCCGATAACCCGAAACAAAACTTGGCGCCAGCACCAGGCATAGCGACCCAGAAAGCAGCAATCGCAGATATTGCCGGTTTCGAGCAGCTGTTCAAATCGAACTACCCAAAGCTGTGCGCGTATGCGAATCTGTTTGTCAATGACCCGGATGCTGCGGAGGATGTGGTGCAGGAGGTGTTTTTCAAGCTGTGGAAGAACCGGGCCGAGCTCGAAATCCAGACCAACCTGAAATCGTACCTGTTCCGGGCCGTGCGGAACGGATGCATGAACCTGATCGAGCACATCCAGGTGAGGGATTCCTATAAAATTTTGAATGAGGAGGATATCAAGGATGCCGAGTCCCGGTATATCGATGAAGCGATTGTATCGGAACTGGAACAACGGATCCGGGAAACCATCGACAAGCTGCCGACTGAACGGCGTAAAATCTTCATCATGAGCCGGTTCGATGGGCTGAAGTACCGTGAGATCGCCGACCGGCTGGGGATATCGGTAAAAACCGTGGAGAACCAGATGTATCAGGCCTTAAAATTCCTGCGCGACAACCTGGTGGATTACCTGCCACTGTTGATCCTGATCTTTAAAGGACTCTTCCGCGATGAATAAAAATATATCCGACATATGGTTAGTGATAATGGATTGTGAACTGTCATACCGATAGAGGCAACATGAAAAAGGACCCGACCGATACCATCCAGAAGCTGTTGGTGCTGTACCTCCTCGACGAGATATCCGGGGCAGGGCGCAAAACTGTAGAGGCCTGGCTTCAGGAATCGGAGGAGAACCGCGCATGGTACGAAAGCCTGCGGAAAACGTGGGCCGAGACCGGACGGGTGGATCCGGAGGAGGTGAGGTACGATGCGGACGATGCGTGGGAGGCGATGGTGAGGCGGGTTGAAATGGTTGAATTGGTTGAACCGGTTGAATTGGTTGAATCGGTTGAATTGGTTGAAATCGTTGATGTTCCTGTAGGGGCGTCACCGCGTGCGCCCGTGTTGGGTGACGACGCGCCCAAACCAACGTCACCGCGTGCGCCCAGTTTGCATTTTATCCGCATCATCACCGCCATTGCCGCGGTTTTGGTTTTGGGGTTTGTTTCCATAGTATTTACCCGGATGTTGAAAGAACGAAATGAGACCCAATTCGTAACCATTGCCAGCGCCGAAACGGTTGTGCTGGATACCCTTACTGATGGTTCTACCGTTATGCTGAATTCCAATACGGAGCTATCGGTTCCGGAAAAATTTACCGGAAACACAAGATCCGTGAAACTGAAAGGGGAGGCTTTCTTCCAGGTTGAACCCGATAGTTTAAAGCCTTTTGTGGTAGATGCTGGCATCGGGATGGTTACGGTGCTGGGGACTTCCTTCCATGTGAAGGCAATTCCCGGCGCTGACCTCCTTGTGTTTGTGGAAAGTGGAAAAGTGGAAGTGTGTTATGTGGATCCGGTTACCGGGGATACCTTGACGTCAATTCTGAAAGCGGGTGAGCGGGCCATGGTTAAGGCGGGTACGGGAGAAATCGGGAAACCGGCGGATATCGGTCCGGATGAACTGTTCTGGGCCAACCGGAAACTGATTTTCCAGGAGACCCGGCTCTCTGTGGTTTTCAACCTCCTGAAGAAACATTACAAGGCGGATATCGGAGTTGAGGATGATACCATTCTGGATTGCCTGCTGTCGGCCACCTTTACCGATGAAACGATTGACCAGATTCTGGAGGTTGTGGCCACCACATTCGACCTGGAGCTGAGCCGGGAGCAGGAGAAGTATATCATTAAAGGAAAGGGTTGCACCGATGAAGTGGAATAGATCTGCCTTGTATTTTATTATTCCGATGTTGGTCGCTGGAAACCCCATTCTATCTGGCCAGACCAACCATCTGGAGAAAAAAATATCCATCGATCTGAATGGAATGAAACTGAAGAATGCCCTGCCGAAAATCGGGGATTCGGGCGGATTTCAGTTTTCCTATAATTCCGAGATCCTGCCCGGCGACAGCATTGTTTCCGTTCATGCATCCAATCAGACTGTTAATCAGATTCTTAAGAACCTGATGGGTACAGGCTATCGCTACAAAGTTCTGGGCAACCATATTATTCTTCTTCCGGATGCTCCGGCCAAACGCATACCGAAAAGCGAGCGGAATCAGGAATATACAATCACCGGGTATATTTACGACGCCCAGACCGGCGCAATTATTTCATCTGCAAGTATTTATGAAGTTGAGGGGATGTTTGTGTCCGCCACGGATTCGAGGGGTTATTATACCCTGACGGTTCCGGGCGACAGGGACCAGCAGGTCCTGAGCTACAGCAAAGCCGGATATCTGGATACCCTGATTGTAGTAAAGCCAAAGGAGCAGCCCTTGGTGAACATCACACTGACCCCGAAACCCAGGGCAGCAGCCGGGAATCCGCTGCCGGAGCACGCTGTTTCCAGCCTGGATGAACGGAAGCTGGTGAAAGCGCTGGTACCGGCCAAGACGAGGATAACTGCCGACAACATCGAGGTGGTGGAGAGACGTTGGGCCCAGGTATCCTTCCTGCCCTTTATCGGCAGTAACCGATTCGTGTCCGGTCTGATTACCAACCGCCTGTCGCTGAATATCTTCGCCGGCTATTCCGGCGGCATCAGGGGTCTTGAAATGGGAAGTTTCCTCAATGTGGTGCGGAATGAGATGTACGGCGTTCAGGTATCGGGATTTGGGAATATCGTTGGAAAAAAGAGCAAGGGAGTCCAGCTCTCGGGCTTTTTCAATGTCGATGCCGGGTCTTTCACGGGATTGCAGTCATCGGGATTCAGCAACGTGGTGATGGATACGATCCGCGGGGTACAGCTGGCCGGATTCAGCAATGTGCTGCGCGGCCCGATGTACGGCGCACAAATATCGGGATTCAGCAATTTTACCAGCCAGAATGTGGACGGCCTCCAGGCCTCGGGGTTCAGCAATGTGGCCATCAAGGATGTTAAGGTGGCCCAGGCGACGGGGTTCGTAAACTATGCCCGGAACGTTACGGGGTTACAGGCCGCCGGATTCATGAATATTGCATCCGGCACCAATACAGGAATGCAGGCGGCGGGTTTCGTGAATTATGCCACCGAGCTTAAGGGCTTGCAGGTGGCTCCATTCAATTTCGCCGATACCGTGAGTTTCGGGGCGCCCATCGGGGTGTTCAGCTTCGTGCTGAAGGGGTATCACACCCTGGAAATAACCGCCAATGAGCTCTTTCCGCTCAACCTGAGCTTCAAGACCGGAGTCAGGCATTTTTACAACATCCTCACGGCCGGGTTGCAGCAGGACTGGCTTTCCATCGGCTATGGGGTGGGATCGCAGATCCGCCTGGCCAAAAAGCTGACTCTGAGCATGGACCTTACCGGCAGCTATATTTCCGATAACAAAAATTTCATCGGGTACAAGGGCGGGCTGGTGCGCTTCTCCCCCACTCTGGATATCGAGCTCGACAAACATTTCAAGCTGGTGCTGGGGCCCACCCTCAACGGGTTTGCCGGACTGGACCCTGCAGACCCCGGTAGTTCCACATTGCCATTACTTTTTGGCTGGCCGCTGCATAACCAAATGGCAGGGGATATTCCGGTGCATGTTTGGATCGGGGCAACGGCGGGGATACGGTTTTAACAAGAACATGGGCATGAGGCACCCACGTTTTCAATACGTGGGCATTTATTATTGTTTTTTACCCACATAAATACCCTTAACTTTGATAAACGTTGCAGTTTAGACAACTTACCAGGTAGGAAATCCTTGCTTTCTATGAAATGGTATCCCGGAAATAAAACATTGCCAGAATCCTTGACGAGTCTCATTTTGGGTATCGCAATGACCTTACCCCTGGCGGTTTTTATAGTCTCTTGCGACAATGAACTGGTACCGTATAAAAACAGTCCTCCGGTGCCTGTGATTTACGGAGTACTTGATCCGTCTGACAGCATATTCTATGTTAAGCTCGAACGAACCTTTTCCGGGGATTCAGATGCTATGGTTTTAGCCAGTGATGAATCCAAACGGTACTTTGTTTCTGTTTCCGCCAGGCTTGACTATCTAAACAATAATAATGAGGTTGCCAGTATAAATCTCGTCCCGATGGATTTATCTGAAAAACAGGATGGGATTTTCACATCAGGGCGGAACCTGATTTATTGTGGACATAAGAATGATTTTACTAATAACGGTGATCCTGATTTTTTGGTTAAGGGTCAATTTGAATTATCCCTTTACATCGAGGACATTAATCAACAGATACGTTGTGTTACCGAAATTCCATCGAAACCCGTTTTTGTTGAACCGAAGCCTGGCATTCCAACGAAAATTTTCTTCTCCAATGAGACTCCTTATCGGATTATCTTCTATCGGCAGTCCTATTATTATTATGAAGTTGTGATCCTGTTCAAATATTTTGAGAACCTAATTGACGGGTCCTCTGAACAAAAGCAAATTGAATTCAGAACCATGTACCCTCCCTATAACAGCCCATTCCCTTTTAATGAGCGTTGGGTAGAACAGCACCTGACTCCCCAGGTTTTTCTTAACAGAATTGCCCGACAGATTAATACCAATGAAAAAGTTGATTCCAGACGGTTTAGCAGTATCGACTTCATCATCAGGAAGGGTAATCCTGATTATTACAACTATTTCCACTCAGTTAACGCTGATCTGTCAACGGAGGTCCGGCCACAATCGAATATTTCAAACGGGATGGGTGTTTTTACCTGCTTCGCTTCCACAGTAAGTTCAGGTCACACCTTAAATTCTGCTGCCCTGTATGTTTTATGCAATGATTCAACAACCAGGCACTTGAAATTTGTTTATCCCTGATAATTCAGGAACGTGGTTTTACGGAATAAAATTCACAATTGCGTTTAAGGTCATCATAACAAAGATAATTTTCACCCTACACGGGGTAAATTATCGGATATTTTTACCCCCTCTAGGGTAAAAATACCTGATATTCCCCCTGCGGGGCTGGGACAATAATGGAGCAAAATGTACCGTTATTGTACTAACACCAACCTCCTGCTGCGATGAAATTCCACCTTTTCATTATCCTCCTGTCGGGAATCGGATTAACAGCCTTTTCTCAAACTGATTCCTCCAGGCCACCCAAATTTGCACACCGGAACAGCGTACAATTTGAATTGTTCGGTCATGGCCTGATCTATTCCGCCAATTACGAACGTATCCTGATAAACAAACCTCGTTTTAAAACGGCAGTTCAGGCCGGGGTTTCCTATTTTCCGCCAACCGTCGGGTTCCGTCCGGTTTGGATACCCTTGGGCATCAACGAATTGGTATCCTTTGGCAAGCACCACCTGGAGATTGGAGTCGGGCAGGTGATCACTCCCGAAATGGGCCATGATCTTCAGGGAAACGAGAAACTACAATGGGATTTCCTGCTCAGCGGAAGACTTGGTTACCGCTATCAGAAACCCGATGGTAGGCTCATCGTCCGGGCAGGATTCACCCCGTTTTATGAATATCAGGGCGGACATGGCTTTCATCCATCCGGAGGTTTGGCGGTGGGATACAGCTTTTAGGCTGAACCGAGATCGGATTCAGGTCATGTCTACTGTCATTTTTAATACCACAAGAGGCACAATAGGACACAATAGTTACAGGGAATCATGGGAGTAATTGCCCCCGAAATAGTGCTATCAACTATTGTGAACTATTGTGTCTATTGTGGTTAAAGAAAAGATGCAACGTTCAGATTAATGGAAGATGACAATCCTAATCTGATTTTGTACAAGGTCAAAGACTTCTGAGATCCCACATCTTTTTTCTTTCTTCTTTTTCTTTCTTCTCTCTTCTTTCGCCTTTCGCCTTTTTTCTTTCGCCTTCCAATAGGGGTATTCCCCCTGTTGCCTGTCATCCTTATGAGTAAACCCAATTAAACAACTTAATTAAAAAAGAAGAGTATGAAAATGAGTAGCAGAAAACTGATGATCGCACTGGTTGCGATCCTTCCGATGGTACTGGTCTCCTGCCAGGATGATTTTATGTTCGGCGTAAGCGGACGCGGCGACATTGTAAAGGAGACGGTACAACTGGATGATTTCGACGGATTTATCTCGACCATTTCGGCTGATATTTATATCACCCAGGGAGATGAGCAGGAGGTGATCATCGAGGCGCAGCAAAACATTATCGATGAGATCAACCTCGACCGGGTTGACAACGGAATCTGGACCATCCATTTCCGGCATATCGTTCATTATGCCAGGCCGATCAAAATTTACATCACGATGCCCACCCTCACCAAGGCCGGCATTACCGGATCGGGCGACATTGAAGGGGTAACCCCGTTCACCGGTCTCGACCGACTGAAACTGTTCATCACCGGTTCGGGAAGTATCGACCTCGATTCGGATTCCAAAGAGTTGGATGCCGAGATCACCGGATCGGGCGACATGAAATTGTATGGCAGCTCCGAAACTGTGGACCTGCTGATTTCCGGATCGGGCGGATTCCTGGCGAAAGACCTGAAAACCACGGATGCTGAGATTACCATCACCGGCTCGGGAAATGCCCGGCTGAGTGTGGAAGAGTTCCTGAAGGTAATCATTACGGGCAGCGGCACAGTATATTACGCCGGCAATCCGGAGGTGGAGCTTCATGTATCCGGCAGTGGTAATGTAATCCGTCAATAACAGTTCAAACCGATCCCAAAACAGAATATCATGAAGACATTCCAAAAGATTTTTATCCTGATGGGAGTTCTGGCTGCCGGAACCACAGGAATGGCAAAGGCTCAGGATCAGGAACCCGTTGAGGATTCCGTACGAATCAGCCCGTTTCATATCAGTCTGATCACACCACTCGGTACCAACGGGCTGGAATCGTGGAACACCACCAACCGGATATCCCTGAACGTGTTTGCCGGTTATTCCGGCGGACTGAAGGGACTTGAGGTAGCAGGATTTGCCAATGCCCTGAAGGGGGATATGGACGGCATCCAGATTGCCGGATTCTGCAACAACACCCTTGGAAGTGCCAGGGGACTGGAGATTGCCGGATACTGGAATTACAATCAGAAAAAACTGATCGGCAGCCAGATATCGGGCTTCGCCAATGTGGCCCTTGACACGGTTGACGGCATCCAGGCATCGGGCTTTACCAATGTAGCGGTTGGGGATGTGCAGGGGGTTCAGGCTACGGGCTTCGCCAATGTCACGGTGGGCGACACCAAAGGGGTTCAGGCCTCCGGGTTCGCCAATGTGACTACCGGCAGGCACCAGGGGGTGCAGGCATCGGGGTTTGTGAATTACGCCAGGAGTCTGAGCGGAGTCCAGGTTGGTGTGGTAAATATTGCCGATTCGGTTGAAAAAGGCATCCCGATCGGGTTCCTGAGTTTTGTGCGTCACGGGTACAACGTGATCCAGATTGGCGGCAACGAAACGCTGTTTGGCGAGATCAGCTATAAAACCGGGGTACGGCGTTTCTACAATATATTCTCCGCCGGCAGCGCTTTCCACAGCGGCACCCTGCGCTGGGGATTCGGTTACGGGATAGGCACGCTGGTGCCGGTTGGCCGGAGAATCGATATCGGAATTGAAGCCCTTTCCTACCATATAAACGAAGGCGGCTGGTTTACGAATGGCCTCAATTCCCTCAGCCGGCTGAACCTGAACCTGAGTTTTGACCTGACAAACCACCTGGGGATCTATGCCGGAGGGAGCCTGAATGTGCTGGTGACCGATTTTGATAACGGCGATCCGTTTGAACATCACGGCTGGAATCCGGAGGTAATGGGGTATGCGGGGTTTAGTACGGGCCTCAGGGTAAAGCTGTGAGGGGTGGTGAGGAATGGTGAGGAATGGTGAGGAGTTGTGAGGTGGCCTCACTACACCTCACTACACTCACACTCACACCCACACCCACACTCTCCTCACCTGCTTCCTTAATATTTTTCACGCGGATGTTTCGTAGGGGCGACCCTTGCGGTCGCCCTCCTTGCGGACGCCCCCGAAATTAAAATGATACCACTGCTGTGGCTCACAAAATTTGCCTGGCGACCGCAAGGGTCGCCCCTACAAACATTAATGTTACCACGAGGAGAGTGAAGGGAGTGTGGGGGAAGAGAGTGTGGGTGTGGGTGTGGGTGTGAGTGTGAGGGGGCCTCACAATCCCTCACCATCTCTCACAATACCTCACTATCCCTTAACCACCCATTAACACATGAGCAACGTGGGTGCCCACATCACTGGTGCTCCTTGGGTTGTCGCGGTTCAGGTCCCAGGTCAAAATGCCGGCGCGGATGGTCTGCTCAACGGCAGTCTCAACCGCGTCGGCTTCGGCCGTGAGATGAAGGCCCATACGGAGCAGCATGGCAGCGGAGAGGATCGTGGCCAGCGGGTTGGCCACGTTCTTCCCTGCCCCGTCGGGATAGGAACCGTGTATCGGCTCAAAGAGCGGAACACGGTCGCCGATGGAGGCTGAAGGCAGTAGTCCGATTGAGCCCGATATGACGCTGGCCTCATCGGAGAGAATATCCCCGAACAGGTTTTCGGTCAAGATCACATCGAAGCGTTTCGGGTTGATGATCAGCTGCATGGCTGCATTATCCACGAACATGTAATCGAGCTCAATATCGGGATAATCCTTAGCCATGGGGGTTACCACCCTGCGCCATAGGCGTGAGGTTTCAAGCACGTTGGCCTTGTCCACCAGGGTTACCTTCTTGCGGCGACCGCCGGCCATTTCGAAGGCCACCCGGGCAATGCGTTCAATCTCTTCCACCGAATAGAGGCAGGTATCCACGGCAACCCGGCCATTATCGCGGAGTTCGCGGGGCTCGCCAAAATAGAGGCCGCCGGTGAGCTCGCGGACTACCACCAGGTCGGCGCCGGCCACGCGGTCTTCCTTGATGGGTGACATATGCAGAAGATCGGGCCAGATCCGCACCGGGCGAATATTCGCAAAGAGTCCGAGTTTCTTGCGCATGGCCAGGAGTCCCTGCTCCGGACGAACCTTTGCATCGGGATTATTGTCGTACAGCGGATCGCCGATCGCACCGAACAGGATCGCATCGCAATCGAGACATTTCAGGTGAGTCTCCTCCGGATAGGCGCTGCCGGTCTCGCGGATGGCGGAACCACCGATGAGTCCGTATTGCCATATGAAATGGTGTCCAAATTTCTCACCCACCACATTCATCACCCGGATCGCTTCGGCACAGACCTCGGGACCAATCCCGTCGCCGGGAAGAACGGTTATACGGTAGTTCATCTTGATTGTTCGTATTTTTCTATTTCGGGCTTGAGGGCGGCGAGGTAGTCGATGAGGTCGAGGCCGGAGAGGAGGCAGGATTTGCGGAAATCGTTGATCGGGAAGGGCCA
Source organism: Bacteroidetes bacterium GWF2_49_14 (assembly GCA_001769295.1). Taxonomy (GTDB): domain Bacteria; phylum Bacteroidota; class Bacteroidia; order Bacteroidales; family UBA12481; genus UBA12481. The sequence continues at coordinate 156,225 of MEOR01000108.1, forward strand.
GGGGGGGCTTGGGGGCATGGGGTCATGGGGG
>MEOR01000108.1:156283-167957 GCA_001769295.1 Bacteroidetes bacterium GWF2_49_14
TGGGGGCATGGGGGTATAGGGTTGCGGGGTATAGGGTTTGGGAGGGGAGGTCGACCGTCCAATCACATAAAGGATTTTGATGATGGATATCAAACAAAGTGGCTAATTCTATCTCTGAGACTTCGATGGGGAGGAGGCCGTTGTTGAGGGCGTTGGTGCGGAAGATATCGGCGAAGCCGGAGGAGATGATGGCACGGAATCCATACTGATACAGAGCCCAGGCGGCATGTTCGCGTGAGGAGCCGCAGCCGAAGTTCTTGCCGGTGAGCAGGATTTTGCCCTGGCCATCTGGGGTATTCAGAATAAAGGCTGGATCAGGAGTTCCATCCGGGAGATAGCGCCAGTCGTAAAACAGGTTCTTGCCGAAACCCTCGGAATCGACCGCTTTCAGGAAACGGGCGGGGATGATGCGGTCGGTGTCGATGTTCTCGGCTCGTAGCGGAACTATCTTGCTGGTTATCTGGTTAAGAGGTTCGAAGGACATGATGATGTGATGATGTGGTGATGTGATGATTTGATGATTTGATGATGTGGTGATGTGTGATGTGGTGATGAAGGAGCTGTCATCCCTGTGGAAGCAGGGATCCCCTGTTCAACGTACCCACCCCAACCCCTCCCTCGACCAGGGAGGGGCTTTGAGCACCAGCGTTACTTCGGAGCGAAGCCCCTCCCTGGTCGAGGGAGGGGTTGGGGTGGGTAGGTTTCATGGGTTGGGTTGGGTATAATCCCGCGGATCCGTAATCCGCCCTGCTATCGCGGCGACGGCGGCCGTGCGCGGGCTGGCGAGCAACGTTCGGGCGCCGGGGCCCTGGCGGCCTTGGAAGTTGCGGTTCGAGGTGGAAACGCAGTACTTGCCGGCCGGGATTTTATCGTCGTTCATGGCCAGGCAGGCGGAGCATCCGGGTTCGCGGAGCTCAAAGCCAGCGTCGTTGAGAATCTTTTCGATCCCCTCCTCGCGGGCCTGTTTGGCCACCAGCTGCGATCCGGGAACGATCCAGGCGGTTACTCCGGCCGCTTTTTTCCGGCCTTTGACCACCTCCGCGAACTCCCGCAGGTCCTCAATCCGTCCGTTTGTACAGCTCCCCACAAACACGTATTGAATTTCCATACCTAACAATCCCTCACCACTCCTTAACTGCATATAGTCAAGGGCTTTATCGGTTACATCGGGAATGCGTCCGTCAATGGGCATCCCCTGCCCCGGATTGGTTCCCCAGGTGATCATCGGGCTGATAACGGAAGCGTCGAATACCTCCTCACGGTCGAAGAGGGCATCACTATCAGAATATAATTTCTTCCATTCAGCCACGGCTTTGTCCCATCCGGCGCCTTTCGGAGCGAATTCCCTGCCCTTCATGTATTCAAAGGTTACCTCGTCGGGGGCCACCAGTCCGCCGCGTGCGCCCATCTCGATGGCCATGTTGCAGACCGTCATCCGGCCCTCCATCGACATGGAACGGAACGCTTCGCCGGCGAATTCCAGGAAATACCCGGTGCCGGCTGCGGTTCCCAGCTTCCAGATCAGGTACAGGATCAGGTCCTTGGGAGTGACTCCGGTTGTGAGTTGTGAGTTGACGGTTATGCGGAAGGTTTTGGGACGCTGCTGGAGCAGGCATTGCGAAGCCATAACCATTTCCACCTCCGATGTTCCGATTCCGAACGCCAGGGTTCCGAAAGCTCCGTGGGTTGCCGTGTGGCTGTCGCCGCACACGATGGTCATGCCCGGTTGGGTGATCCCCAGCTCCGGACCGATCACGTGCACGATTCCGTTCCATTCATGCGTCATTCCGTACAGCGGGATGCCGAATTTCTCACAGTTCTCTTTCAGCCGGGAAACCTGGAGGGAGGATTCCGGTCCCATCATGGGATTCGCCTGGCCGGTGGTCGGAATGTTATGGTCCATGGTAGCCACTGCCTGATCCGGACGGAAAAACGGGAGCCCCCGCTTTTCAAGGCCGGCAAAGGCCTGCGGACTGGTTACCTCGTGGATAAAATGGCGGTCGATATAGAGGACCGAGGATCCGTCCTCCAGGACTTTCACCTCATGCTGGTCCCACAGCTTGTCGATCAGCGTTTTACCGGCCATTGGAAGAAATCATTTTATTGAGGGCATCCACCAGGGCTCTCACCGAGGCAGTTACAATATCGGTATCGGCTGAGAATCCGTAAAAGATCCGGCCGCGGCCTTTCACCCTGACGTGCACCTTGCCGACGTCGTCGCTGCCGCGGGTAATGGCCTGTATCAGGAATTCATCCACCTCGAAAGGTTCATCAATCAACCGGGTTACCGCCTTGAATGCGGCATCGAAAGGCCCGTTCCCTTCTGCGGTCTCTGCCTTTTCCTCTCCGTCCATCATCAGGTGAACGGTAGCCATCGGAACGGTGGACATGCCCGCAAGAACCTGCAGCAGTTTCAACGACAAGCGGGCGCCCGAGGCAGAATCCCGGCCGATCAGGAGCAGCAGGTCCACATCGGTAACCTGCTTTTTCTTGTCGGCCATGGTGAGGAAGCGGGTATAGACCTCATCGAGCGACCCGTTTTCATACCGGTAGCCCAGGCGGTCGAGGTGATGTTTCAGCGCCGCCCTGCCCGACCGTGCGGTCAAAACGATGGCGGATTCATCAACGCCCACATCGGCCGGGTCGATGATCTCATAATTCTCACGATCCTTGAGCACTCCGTCCTGATGTATTCCTGATGAATGTGCAAAGGCATTGCGGCCCACGATCGCCTTGTTCGGCTGTACCGGCATATTCATCAGGGAGGAGACCAGGCGGCTGGTTTCAAGGATCAGTTTGGAATTTACGGTTGTCGATACCGGAAAATTCTTCCGGGTTTTCACGGCCATTACTACCTCCTCAAGGGATGTGTTCCCGGCTCGCTCTCCGATCCCGTTGATGGTGACCTCCACCTGCCGGGCGCCGTTCATGACCCCGGCCAGGGAGTTGGCGGTCGCCATCCCGAGGTCGTTGTGGCAATGGGTGGAAATTACAGCCTGGTCGATGTTCTTTACGTTGTTTACCAGGTAGAGGATCTTTTCACCATACTCCTGCGGCAGGCAATAACCGGTGGTATCGGGGATATTCACCACGGTGGCTCCGGCAGCGATTACGGCCTCTATTACTTTAGCCAGATATTCGTTTTCCGACCGGCCGGCATCCTCGGCATAAAACTCCACATCCTCCACGAACCTTTTAGCGTATTTCACGGCTTTCACCGCCCGCTCAAGGATCTCATCGGGATTGGATTTGAGCTTGTTAAAGATATGGTAAGGAGAAGTCCCGATACCCGTATGGATGCGTCCACGGCGTGCGGCTTTGAGGGCTTCGGCGGCCACCTCGATATCTTTCTCAACGGCGCGGGTGAGCGCACAGATCACCGGGTCCTTAACGGCCCGGGCGATCTCCACCACGGCATCGAAATCGCCAGGGCTTGAAACGGGAAATCCCGCCTCAATCACGTCCACTCCCAGCGCCTCCAGCGCCCGCGCCACCTCGATCTTCTCGATCGTATTCAGCTGGCAGCCGGGTACTTGCTCGCCGTCGCGCAACGTTGTGTCAAAAATAAATAGTTTGTTCATCTAATTCTGATTTGATGATGTGATGATTCGTTGATTCGATGATTCGATGATCATTGGGTATAGGGTATGAGGTTTGGGGTATAAGGGCAGGAGATTCCGGCTTCCGCCGGAATGACAGCCTCCCATAATCTCATCTTCACATCAACACATCATCACATCATCACATCAACTCATCAACAAATCTGTTTAGGGACGTAATTTGCGAACCTGAGCGCCGGCTTGCCAGATTTCTGAATTGCGGAGTTCGGTGAGTTCTTTCTCGAGTCCGGCGCGGTAATCGGGCTTGCGGCCGGCTTCGATGGCGATTTCGGCTTCCCTTCCGGAGACTACGCTTGCATAGAGTTCATCGAACACCGGGTCCACCGCTTTCCGGAATTTGTGCCGCCAGTCGAGGGCGCCGCGCTGGGCGGTGGTGGAGCAGTTGGCGTACATCCAGTCCATGCCGTTTTCGGCCACCAGCGGCATGAGGCTTTGGGTGAGCTCTTCCACCGTTTCGTTGAATGCTTCCGACGGGGAGTGCCCGTTCCGGCGGAGGCAATTATACTGCGCTTCAAAAACTCCGGCAATGGCACCCATGAGGACGCCGCGCTCGCCGGTTAAATCGGAATACACTTCTTTACGGAAAGAGGTTTCAAAAAGGTATCCCGATCCGATGCCGATGCCCATGGCCAGCACCCTGTCATAGGCTTTTCCAGTTGAGTTCTGGTGCACGGCATAGCTGGAATTGAGCCCCTTGCCGGCCTGGAAGAGCCTCCGCAGGGAGGTACCCGATCCCTTGGGAGCCACGAGGATGACGTCCACGTCAGAGGGCGGTACAATTCCTGTTTTTTCGTTAAAAGTTATTCCGAAGCCGTGAGAAAAGCATAGCGCCTTGCCTTTCGTCAGATGTTTCTTTACGGTGGGCCAGGCCGCGATCTGGCCGGCATCGGAGAGAAGAAAGGTGAGGATGGTACCCCTGGCGCAGGCCTCATCCAGTTCGAACAGGGTCTCGTTTTCAACCCATCCGTCGTTCAGGGCTTTCTGCCAGGTTGATGTGCCTTTGCGTTGTCCGACAATGACCTTAAATCCATTGTCTTTCAGATTCAAAGCCTGCCCCGGACCTTGAACCCCATACCCGAGTACTGCGATGGTCTCCCCGGCCATTACCTGCTTCGCCCTTATCAAAGGGAACTCCTCGCGGGTCATAACCTGTTCGGTGACCCCGCCAAATTTCATTTCTGCCATAACTACTTAAATATTAACTAATTGAATGAGCTGTTCGTTGCTCCATTAATAATTGTCCTTTTCTCACCGGCTCCTCGGCATGAAATGCCTGCAGGACCTCGATCTGTTTCTCGAGCTGTTTTACCAGGGTCTGGATGGTCCGGGAATCGGTCCGTACCACCAGGCTGATCCAGGTCACGCCGGGAACAGCCGATTCATTCAGGGTGAGCCGGTCGATACTCAGATTCTTGCGGGTAACCAGCTGGGCAACCCTGAGGAGCAGCCCGATGCGGTCATGCGCATAAACGGTAACGAGATAACTGTTTTTCATAGGATCAGGTATTTGATTTTTCAAGTAACATTTCTGACACGGGGGTGCCGGCGGGCACCATCGGGAATACATTCTCTTCGGGATCCACGGCCACTTCCAGGAAGCAGGCACCAGGCTCATCCAGCAGCCATCCGATAGCCTCATCCACCTCGGAGGGCTGGTCGATTCGCCGGGATGGCAATCCCATGGCTTCAACCACGCGGGCAAAATCGGGATTCAACAACTCGGTACTCGCGTATCTTTTAGCAAAGAAGAGTTCCTGCCACTGCCGGACCATCCCCAGAAATCCGTTGTTCAGCACAACGATCTTTACGGCTGCCTTCTCCTGAATGGCGGTCATGATTTCCTGGAGTGTCATCTGGAACCCCCCGTCGCCGATGAAGGCAAGCACCTGCCGGTTGGGACAGCCGATTTTCGCGCCGATGGCAGCAGGAAGGCCGAAGCCCATGGTACCCAATCCGCCTGAGGTTACGAAACTTCTCGGCTCCTCAAAGGGATAGTACCGTGCAGCTTTCATCTGGTGCTGTCCCACGTCCGTAACCACGATGGTATCTTTGGGGAACCGTTCCGACATTTTCCGGATGATGGCTCCCATTTTGATGTGCTCGCCCCCGTTATCAAGATCATCATCGCAAACTCTGCTGTCCTCGGTCTTCCGGAGCATTCTGAATTCTTCGGTCCACTCATGCTTAGTTGCCGGCTCGATTTGTTCGAGAAGGCGGCTCAGGGTATGCCGGGCATCCCCTGCAATGGTCAGGTGCGTATGGAGGACCTTGCCATGCTCCGATGCATCGATATCCACATGGATGATTCTTGCATTCGGGAGGAAGGTGGAGGGATCGCTGGTAACCCGGTCGTCGAACCGCATTCCTACGGCCAGTATCAGGTCGGCCCGGGCGGAAAGGATATTCGGGGCATAATTCCCGTGCATTCCGAGCATGCCCATGTTGAGCGGGTGACTGGCTGGCAGGGCCGACAGCCCCAGCAGTGTGGAAGCTGCCGGCATGCCGGCCTTTTCAATCAACAACCTAAGTTCATTTGAAGCTCCTGAAAGGGTGATGCCCTGGCCGAAGAAAAGGATCGGACGCTCAGCCTGGTTGATCCATTCTGCCGCCTTACGGATTCTCTTTTCATCGGGCTCAGGTACAGGTACATAGGATGAAATCCCGGTGCAGGGTTTATAATCGTATACTATTTTTTCGGTGAAAACATTTTTAGCGATATCAATGACCACAGGGCCCGGCCGCCCGCTGCCTGCAATAAAGAATCCCTGCGCCAGGGCTTCCAGCAGATCGGTGGCTTTGGTTATGCGGACATTCCATTTGGTCACCGGGGTGGTTAACCCCAGGATATCAGCCTCCTGAAAAGCATCGGATCCGATATACCGGGCATTAACCTGTCCGGTTATGCATACCAGCGGTGTGGAATCCATGAAGGCATCGGCCAGTCCGGTAAGCAGGTTGGTGGCACCCGGGCCCGATGTTGTGAGGCAGACGCCGGGTTTCCCGGTTACGCGGGCATACCCCTGTGCCGCATGGATGGCACCCTGTTCATGGCGCGACAGCACATGCCGCAGGTTTCCGAACCGGTACATGGAATCATATAACGGCATGATAGCTCCGCCCGGATATCCGAACATAACCTCAACGTTTTCTGCCTGCAGCGCCAGCATAATGGCATCGGCGCCTGATATCTCTGTTGTTTCTTTCATGCTCTGTTTTTCGTGATGCGTGACGCGTGACGCGTGACGCGGAATAAAATCGTCAAACGCCAATCGTCAATCTTACGGCACCTTCGCTGGCCGGGCCCACCATGCTGGCATAGGCCTGCAGGGCCTTGGAAACCACCCGGCGGGTTGGGCCTGGTACCCGTAGAGACGCATTATCATGCGTCTCATTATCATGCGTCTCAACGACGTTCAATTGCCGGGTTTCTATGTCAATTTCAACCATGTCGCCGTTTTGCAGTTTGCCGATTGCGCCGCCGGCGGCGGCTTCGGGGCAGATGTGACCGATGGAAAGGCCGGCGGTGCCGCCCGAAAAGCGGCCGTCGGTTATCAGTGCGCAGGTTTTGTCGAGGCCCATGGATTTCAGATAGGACGTGGGGTACAGCATCTCCTGCATTCCCGGACCGCCTTTGGGTCCTTCGAAGAGGATGGCAACCACGTCGCCGGGCTTGACCGCTCCGTTGAGGATGCCTTCAACAGCCTCCTCCTGGGAACAGAAGACCCGGGCCGGACCGGTGAATTTCTTTTGTGCGTCAGGCACACCGGCGGTTTTTACTACGGCTCCATCACGGGCGAGGTTGCCGTAAAGAACCGCCAGTCCGCCATCCTGACTGTAGGCACTCTCCACACTGCGGATGCAGCCCGATATCCGATCCGTGTCCGGGGTATCGAAATAGTTTTCCTGTGAGGCAAAATGCAGGTTCTGTCCGATAAATCCGGGGGACGAGAGCCAGTTTTTACGTGCTTTTTCAGTAAGGTCCGGTGAAAGAATATCATTTTGGCCGATAGCCGCAGCCAGATCTGGATAATCCAGTCTCCCTGCGGAAGTATCCAGTTTTCCGGCCCGGGCCAGCTCGCCCATCAGACTTAACATTCCTCCGGCACGATTCACATCCTGAACATGATACGAAGAGGATGGCGCAACTTTGCAAAGATTGGGGGTTTCCCTCGACAGCCGGTCGATGTCGGCCAGGGTAAAACCGATCTCGCCCTCATGCGCAACCGCCAGCAGGTGCAGGACCGTGTTGGTGCTGCCGCCCATGGCAATATCCACCCGCATGGCATTGAGAAAGGCGGTTCGGTTGGCAACCGATCGGGGTAAAACCTTGTCGTTGCCTTTTGAGTAGTATTCTTCTGATATTTTAACGATCAAGTGCGCGGCATCAATAAAAAGGCCGCGGCGGTTCAGATGGGTGGCCACGATGGTTCCGTTTCCGGGCAGGGCCAGTCCGAGCGCTTCGGCCAGGCAGTTCATGCTGTTGGCGGTGAACAGGCCGCTGCAGGAGCCGCAACCCGGACAGGCGCTCTCCTCGAGGGCCTTCAGATGGTCATCAGGAACAGAAGGATCCGCCGCAGCAACCATCACATCGACCAGATCATAATCTTTTCCGTCGATGCGGCCCGCTTCCATGGGGCCTCCGGACACAAAGACGGTGGGAATATTCAGTCGCATGGCAGCCATCAGCATGCCTGGCGTTATCTTGTCGCAGTTCGATATGCATACCATGGCATCGGCACAGTGGGCATTGACCATGTACTCGACACTATCGGCAATCAGGTCGCGTGACGGCAGCGAATAGAGCATTCCGGAATGGCCCATGGCGATCCCGTCGTCTATGGCTATGGTATTGAATTCGGCCGCAAAGCATCCCAGCTTTTCGATCTCCTGCTTCACAAGTTGGCCTACGTTCTGCAGGTGCACATGGCCAGGCACAAACTGGGTGAAGGAGTTTGCAATGGCAATCACTGGCTTGCCAAACTGGCTGCTCCGCATCCCGTTTGCCCGCCACAGGCTTCTCGCCCCGGCCATCCGCCGTCCCCCTGTACTTGTTTCGCTTCTCAACGTCCTATTACTCATAATCGTTCTTCTGTTTTTTCGACCGACGACCGATGACTGATGACGGATGTAACCCCGGCTTCGGTCGTCTGTCGTCCGTCGTCTGTCTTAGCAAAAAAAAAACCTTCCGCGGTTTTCCGGGAAGGTTTTTTTCAGCTATGCTTTTGTATACTTTCTGACTATACACAGCCTTCCCGGTCAACCTTCCCCACGAGGAGGATGCTAATAAGGAGGATGCCAATATTCAGGGTTATGCTCTTCACTTTTCTATTTTGTCAGGGGCCAAAGATAAAGTGGAATTTGTGAATAAAACAAATATTTGATGATTTGTTGATGTGATGATGTGGTGATTACAGGCTTGTTTGGCTGATATCGTGCAGATTAACATTTCCAATTTTAATTGTTTCATTGTTCATCAGTTCCCTGAAATCGAGTTTGCCTTTCAAGTAAAGGACCACATCCTCGTCGCCATCAACCGCGATGATCATTTCTTTGCGGTCACGGCTTTTTTCACGCATCAGGATCGAAACTTTCTCCCCATTGTCATTTACCGTCATCATAGTCTGAAAATTCATGCCATCGAGTTTCTTTACAACGCGTGACGGAAAATCGGAATTTCTTGAATACTCATTGTTTTCCACGACAACCAGGTAAAGCGAATTTACGTTCCGCAGAATATCCCGGGTTTCATCTTCATCCACGAACCACGATGCCATCCGGATCAGTACCGGAGGAAGATGGATTCTTGTAACTTCTTTCCCGGTATCACAACTCCTGAGCAGATGGCGGATCGACATCGGCTGAGCTATCAGGGCAGCCGGTAACAGGCTGAGCAGGATTAGTATTGGAAGACGTTTCATGTGATTGGTCTTTTTTTGTGTTTTGCTTTAAGACGGCGAACAATTTCAGAAAGTTACAATCCCCTCTTTACTCTTTCTTCTTAAATCCTTCTTCTTTCTTTCGCCTTTCGCCCCCGGGTCGAGCCCGGGGCAGGCTTTTCGCCTTTTTCCTTACTTAATATCCTTCAGGTGTTCCAGTCCGGCCCCCTCAATATGAACCGACTTGGAGAGCTTTGCCATATCCTTCATGCTCATCCGACCGGATATGAAAACCAGGGCGTTATCTTCCTTGCCGCCGACCAGAACGATCAATTCCTCAATAACATCGCCGCTTTTCTTTGCGAGCATCAGAACATTTTCGCCACTGGATTTGGCTGTCATCAGCTCTTCATAATCGCTTTTATCGAGGCTTGAAAGAACCTCATCATAGATATTAACATCATTGTTGTCCTCGGCAGCCAGAATTTTAATCGAGTTAATACGATTCAGGAAAGCTGAAGCTTCGGGATCATCCAAGTCCACATCGGCAGCCATTTTCAGCAACCCTTTACTGATGGTCACCACGGTAAAGCCGTCGCGGTCGCCATACTTTTTAAAAACTTTGTCGATAGCAGAATTCTGAGCCATTGCCAGCACCGGAAACAGTGCAATAAGCAGAAGGGTAATAACTTTTTTCATGATTTTGATTTGTTTGGTTTGACTTAAATATTCATCTTTTATAGTGCAGACGAAAAGGGAGGGAATTCGTTACACTGAAGATGAAATTGGGATTTGGGGGCAGGGGGGCTTAGGGCCCTACTTACACCGGCGCGGCCTATTATGGACCATCAGGATTCCTGGTAATTGCAAATCCGGTCAGATTATTCAGTTCACGCCTGGCCCAGACAAAATCCGGCTCGATGGTCAGCAGTTTACGGCAGGTCTCGGTTGCCTGAAACCGGAAATTCAGTTTTTCATACCAGCCGATCAGGATTTTATAGGCTTTGAGGTAGTACCAGTTATTCCGGGTGAAACCGGGCAGTGCTTCCATCATCCCGATAGCTTTTTTATACTCTTCAATGGCATTGAGATCAGAGCCGCCAAGAGCAACCGGTAAAAACCAGTCACGGTTCCCCATTTCAAGCCATACCTGTGGAGAATTCGCTCCGGATTTTTCAGCTTCCGACATGAGTTTCATTCCTTTCGGGAGTAACGAAGGAATCTTTCCGGGCTGATATTCAGCCCGAAAACCATACAATGCACACCGGAGTGCCATATATTTCGGGACATCCGGATTCTCCATAAGTAAGCCGTCAACGATCACTTCTGCACGGTTGAGGTAGGGTCTCGATCTGGGTTTTTCATCCTCACCGATCATATACCCAATGAATCCATAACAGGCGAGTGCATAATTATACCGCCCTTCCGGTTTATACATTTTACCGTCATTCTCCTTCAACAGGCGTTCCCACCTGTCCATATCACCGGTGATATAGGATTGATAGATCTGGTCGTTGAAAGACTGTGCATTAAGACGAAAGAACAAAGACGAAAGAACAAAGAAAGATAAAAGAAAAAAGAGAGGAAGACAGCGGATTCCATCTTCACCATCTTTAACCTTAATTCTTTCTTTGTTCTTTCTTCTTTCTTCTTTATTCTTACTATCGATCCTTATACTGTTCCCGCAATTTTTCAAGCTCCGCATGTAACTCCTCGCGTATTTCTCCATAAGATGCATCCCCGTAAACATTTTTCATCTCCATGGGATCTTTTTCGAGATCGAAAAGTTCCCATTCGTCAATATCATTGTAGTAATGGATGAGTTTATAACGGTCGGTGCGCACTCCATAGTGTCTCTTAACGGCATGAGTTCCGGGATATTCATAATAATGATAATAGACCGATTTCCGGGTTTCCGGACCCAAAACGGAGATTCCCTGCATGCTGTCGGGTACGGCGACTCCAGCCAGTTTCAGGAAGGTCGGGGCATAATCGAGGTTTTCAACCAGGGCTTCTGATACCGTACCTGGTTTAATGACTCCCGGCAGCTTCATTACCAGCGGGATTCGGAAACTTTCCTCGTACATGAACCTTTTATCGAACCAGCCATGCTCGCCGAGGAAGAAACCATTATCGGAAGTATAAACAACCAGGGTATTCTTGTCGAGTCCGTTTTTC
>MEOR01000109.1 GCA_001769295.1 Bacteroidetes bacterium GWF2_49_14
AATCTTGTACTTCGTCATGAGGAACGAATATAGGTCGCCCGCCTTCCTTCCTTCTATTCCGAAATTTCCAAGCCCGCATGAATACTGGGGTTTCATCGACATGTTCAGCCTCAGGCCGGGAATGTCCTTAATACCGTTCACCCAGTAATCCTTCAGGTAGCGGAGCCGCTGCTCCTTGCGGGCCGGACCGATCATGTTGTAAAAATCGATGGCCGTGCTGATGGCCAGCTCCGGTGCCCAGGGCCGGGTACCGATGTTTTCAAATTTGCGGATATCGGCACTTTTCGGATCCGGTGCAGCCATGAGCGGCCATATCTTGCTGATTTTATCTGCTTTAACATAGAGCATTCCCGTTCCGAACGGAGCAAAGAGCCATTTGTGGAGGCTCGTCCCGAAATAATCGCAATCCAGGTCGGGCACGTTGAAAACGAAATGTGCAAAGGCATGGGCGCCATCCACCATCACATCGATGTTCCGGGCATGCGCGGCCTGGGCGATCTTCTTAACCGGCAAGATCTGGCCTGTCCAGTTGATCACCTGCGTTACATTCACCAGTTTCGTGCGGGAGGTAAACAGGTCAGCATAGGCCCTGACGATTAAATCGTCGTTTTCAACCGGCATGGGCAGGTCGGCCCACTTCAGAACGATTCCGTCGCGCATCTCCCGCTGTTTCCAGGCATTGATCACGTTGGGGTAATCGTATTTGCACAGGACCACCTCGTCACCTTTATCCAGCGGGAACCCGAAGATGATCTGGTCGAGGGCTTCGGTAGTGTTCCGAACGATGGCAATGGTATCCGCCGGGCAACCGGCAGTAGCTGCCAGTTTGCGCCTCATGGGCTCCCTTTCTTCCCCGAGGATGGCCCACATGTAGTGTGCGGGACCCTCGTTGCTTACACTCTGGTAATGTGTTACCTTGTCCTGCACGATTTTAGGCTGCGGACTCACACCGCCGTTGTTCAGGTTCACGAGGTTGGGTGATATGGTGAAAGCCTGCCGGATGAACTGCCAGAACTCCTCATCCGTGGCCGCCTCTCCGGGCGTGATCGAATCCACTTCGTTCAGTTTATGTTCAAATCCGGGCCCGATGGCTGATGCCATGGGTGCGAGAGCTACGCCGGAGGCTACGCTCAGGGTGCGGTTGATGAATGATCTGCGGTTAGTTTTCATTGCGGACAATTTCCCTTAGTTATTTTCACATTTATAAAGTTGGGAAAAAAGTTACAATCCCGGAAATGCACACCCGCTTTCCTTTGTTTACCCCCGGCAGCCTTGTCATCCCGGTGCAGGCGTTTTTCGTCACGTTTTTACCTACTTTCAAACCATGAAAACCTCCCTCACCCTTCTTATCACCGCCCTGATGATTACCACCGTCCAAGGTCAGAATCAGGTCAATAAATCTGCACCCGACCACGTAATTATCGTTTACAAAACGCATTTCGATATTGGCTATTCCTCCACCGTGCACGATGTGGTGCATGAGTACCGCACCGAGATGGTCGACCGCGTGCTGGAGGCTATCGAAAAGAACAGTCAGCAGCCGAAGGAGAAGCAGTTTGTCTGGACCGTCTCTGGCTGGCCTATGAAGCAGATGCTGTGGGAAGGGCAGGCGCCCGTCCGGAAGCAGAAGATTGAGCAGGCGATCCGCGACGGCAACCTCGTGGTGCATGCCTATCCGTTTACCACCCATACGGAAACCGCGGAGATGGAGGACCTGGTGCGCGGACTGAATATCTCGTCAACCATCGCCCGGAAATTCGGCCAGCCGCTCTCTATCTCGGCCAAGATGAGCGACGTGCCCGGCCAGTCGTGGATCACCCCCACACTGTTCTCCCAGGCGGGAATTAAGTTCTATCACATGGGCGGTCCGGTGGTTAACATGGAGCACGGTCTGCCCCTGATGTTCTGGTGGGAGGGGCCCGACGGCTCGCGGCTGCTCACCCTGTACAACAACGGCTACGGCAGCAGTCCGCTGCCGCCCAAGGACTGGCCCTACAAAACGTGGGTCTATATCAACATGACCGGCGACAACCAGGGCCCTCCCGGACCGGAGACGGTGAGCAAGGATCTGGCTTTTTATCGGGATAAGGGGATTACTGCCACGGTGGGCAGCATGGATGATTTTGCGAAACTGATTCTGAAAGAGGATCTTAACCAGCTTCCGGTAGTGCGCAGCGATATTGGCGATGTCTGGATTCATGGCCCGATGAGCCAGCCGGCCGCTACCAAACTGGCTCAGACGATCCGCCCGCAGATCGGCGGGGCGGATCAGCTGAATACACTTGAGAAATGCTGGGGAATCTATACACCCGATATCAGGGAAAAGATATCCGAAGCCTACGAGAAAAGCATGCTGTACAGTGAGCACACCTGGGGACTGGCCAACCAGCATTACGTGAAGCTGCCCTTTGGTCCCGACTGGGATGCACTTTGGGCGCAGGGCTTACCGCCCCAGTTCCGCCTGATGGAGAAGTCGTGGAGGGATCAGGCAGATAACATTAATGCTGTCCAACAGCTTGTGCAAGAGTCCTATGCAGATGCCATTGCCACACTGGCCGATAACATCAGCATAAAGGAACCGCGTGTGGTGGTGTACAATCCGCTGCCCTGGAAGCGGGATGGGGAAGTGGTGATGGATACCCGTATCCTGCCGGCCTTCAAATCCCTGAAGCCGGCGGATGGCGGCGAGGCGGTAACGGTTTCACACGAGTATCCGGCCCTCGAGGATGCCGCGCCGGTTTCCCGTTTTTTTGTAAAAGATATTCCCCCGATGGGGTACCGTACCTATGTGGCATCGCAGGAATTGCCGGCTGCACCGGAATTGGACGTTGATGAGAAGAGTTCAACCATCGAGAGTCCTTGGTTTAAAGCCGTTCTCGATGCCAGACAGGGCCGGATCATCAGCCTGACTGACAAGCGCTCCGGCAGGGAACTGGTGGATCAGAATGCGCCCCAGGGTTTCGGACAATACCTGTATGAACGGTTCGGGTATAAAGACCTGGCCGACTGGCTGGCCAAATCGCTTTATCCGCAGTATACCGGTCACCGGGTCTGTTTTGTGGCGTACGATATGCCCAAGGACAGCCTCTACCGGTCGGCCCTGCCTGAAAACATGACCCTCACCCTGAAGAAAAGCGCGATCGACGTATCGGCCGTGATGACCGGCACCATTCCCGGACCCGGACAACCGCAGCGGATCTCCATCCGTCTGACCCTGCCCGCCGGCGCTCCGGTGGCCGACCTGGAGGTGAGCTGGCAGAAGCAGCCCGATGGCTGGCCCGAAGCCGGCTGGATCTGTCTGCCGTTCAGGCTCGATGATCCGCAGTTCCGGTTGGGACGGCTGGGTGGCATTGTGGATCCTGCAAAAGACCTTACTGTTGACAACTCCAACTACCATATGTTCTGGATCAACAGTGGGGTAGCGGTTTTCAACGGTGCAACCGGCGCCGGCGTCGGGCTCTGCTCCGAAGATTCGCCCGTTGTGAGTCTGGGGATTCCCGGTGAATATCAGTTCGATAAGCGCTATCAGGCCGACAAGCCCTATGTCTATATCAACCTGTACAACAACCACTGGCGCACCAATTTCGCCGCCTGGATCGGCAATGGCGAGCGGATGAGTTCGCGGGTGCGGCTCTGGTCGTATGATACCTATACTAACGAATCCTCCCTCTATTCTCCGGCCATGGAAACCCGAGTGCCGCTGCAGGTAGCCCGCTCCCGCAGCAATCCCGGAACCTTCCCGGTGATGCAGCCGGGCATCAGCTTGTCGCGCCGCGGCGTAGCCCTCACCGCCTTCGGTCCCAACCCCGATGGTGCGGGAACCGTCCTTCGTGTATGGGAACAGACCGGCACCGGCGGAACATTTGAGATCACCCTGCCCGCCGGATCGAAATTCACACGGGCCACCCCGGTAACCCTTCGTGGTGAAAAAATCGCTGAACCGGTCAAAATCGTCAACAGCCGGATATCGGTAAACCTGGCGGCGTTCCGGCCGGCCAGTTATATATTGGAATGACCGCGCGGGCTGTAGGGGCGCATAAATGCGCCCATTTGTGCCCTGAACGAAACCCCGTAGAGACGCATATATGCGTCTCTACAACCCCCTGTGCGATAATTCGTTACGGGCGCATACATGCGCCCCTACAGCCCGCGCGTTACCCGGTTGTGTAAAGAAATATTTGTGATTCCGCCACTAAATGCCGTAATTTTATTCTGCAATATTAATCCGGAATAAACCATGAATCGTCTTGCCATAATCGCAGGCATCACATTATCAATGTGTTACCCGGTTTTTTCGCAGGTAGAGACGCATAATCATGCGTCTATTGACACGCATAATAATGCGTCTCTACAACCCACAGGTAACCCACTGGTTTTCTTCCGTGAAACCTTCAACTGGAAAAACACCGCCGATCCCAAAGGCTGGACCATGCCGGCCAATGTGTATTTGGAGGATCCCAATGATACCGGGTTCAACTGGCACTGGTGGCCGAACGACAGCCTGATTGCTATTAACCTGGCGGAGCCACCTTTTCAATCGACTTCAAAAACTGATGGTCATCTATGCCTTTTCGGATCTCATTATCAGGATTTTGTGTATGATATCGATAATATATCGATTGACAATTCTATTGTATTCAGCGGAATCGACTGCAGCCAACACTCCTCTGCCATCCTGCAGTTTGAGACTAATTTCATGAACACGGGTTACCAGGGCACCATGCGCGGTGGTTGGCAATGTCTGGTTCAGGTTTCACAAGATAATGGTTACCACTGGACTGAATTTAATGCAGGATTCAGCTGCCAGGGTTCTGGAAGGCCTAACAGCGTTGCACCGGGGCAGCCTGCGTTGTTCCGGATCAACATTTCTGAGATGGTCGCCGGGATGTCCAACGTTATGGTCAGGATCAAATGGACCAGTTTTTCCGGATGGTATTTCTGGATCATAGATGATCTTGAATTCTGTGAAGCCCTTCCGAATGATCTACACATCAATTACTTTGATATTCAGTGGGATGACAAAATCCTGGGGATCGATCAGAGTTTCAGCTACATGATGCCGTTGAGCCAGATCGGAAAAGGGATGGGTTTTGAAAAACTCAAATCAGGAATTACAAACATGGGGGCAACCGAGGCTACCAATATCGTTTTTGATGTGACCATTAAGCACGAAGCCGATACCGTTTTCTACGAGGCCAAAACCATGCAGTCCCTCTGGCCGGGATACAAGGACAGCCTGGCTCTGACCGGCCGGTATGAACCATCCGAAAAGGGCAGGTATACGGTTCAATACCGGTGGCGCCAGGAAGAGGTTGAGGATAATTACCCTGAGGATAATCTCAGGGTTTTAGAATATGTGGTTTCTGATTCAGTTTACAACCGGGCAGGAGACCGGCCGGATTACAAGTATTCTTTTAATTCCTATCGGAGTATTGGGGATGATTGGGCAACCCCGGCCAATATCAATCATTTTCAGGGAGAATCCTTTCCGATTTATGCCGATTGCGAGGTTGACGGAATATCAGCCTTTATCACCGGTGGACTGGCTGACGGATTGATTGATTTTGGCTATGAGATTTGGATTTCCAATTATGCCGAAATCACTACCGGAATCTGGGATCCCCGTTTTCTCATGCGCACGGAAAGACTCTATTTGGATTCTGCCATGTTCAACACATGGGTCTATTTGCCATTTGATAAAAACGGTGAAGATGAATTTATCAAGTCTGGAAGTCCTTTATGGGCCGGAATGGTTTACAGCAACTGGCATCCTCAGCAAAATGTAAGGAGGGATAAAGGATTGAGCATCGGCGGATCATTCCAGACACCCCAGCATCATTACAGAAGCGTGTTTGCGATGCCATCCCTGTCAAGCACCGGAACCACCGGTCGCGCGTGGATACTCAACTCCACCAGAAATAATATGATTCGCCTCCATTTCCGCAATACTGCAATTTCTGCTAACCCTGATATTTATTCCGGCAAAGGCCTCGTCCTTACCCAGAATTATCCCAACCCCTTCACCGGCCAAACCGTAATCAATTACCAGATCGGATCGGAATCACCCGTCAGGCTCGAAATTACCGATATCACCGGACGGAAGGTGCTGGTCAGGGAAGAAGGATCACAGCCGGCTGGCCGGCATCAAATCCTGATCCAGGGTGCCGGATTGGCGCCGGGGGTCTATTTTTATACGGTTTATGCCGGGGCAAACCGTGAAACAAAACAGATGATGGTCACCGGCCTGTAGGGGCGCATACATGCGCCCACCAACCCTCTGCACGATAATTCGTTACGGGCGCAAACATGCGCCCCTACAGCCCCCGCGTTACCTATTTGTGTAAAGAAATATTTGTGATTCCGCCCTTAAATGCCGTAATTTTATTCTGCAATATTAATCCGGAATAAACCATGAATCGTCTTGCCCTGATCGCAGGCATCACATTATCAATATGTTACCCGGTTTTTTCGCAGGTAGAGACGCATAATAATGCGTCTCTACAACCCACCCGTAACCCACTTGTTTTCTTCCACGAAACCTTTAACTGGAAAAACCCTGCTGATCCTAAAGGCTGGACCATGCCGGCTAATGTTTACCTTGAGGATCCCGACGATACCGGACTCAACTGGCATTGGTGGCCGAATGACAGCCTGAAAGCAATTGTCATGGCTGAGCCGCCGTTTCAGTCGTCCACCAAAGAAGACGGGCACCTGTGCCTGTTTGGTGCACATTATAATGACTTTGAATATACCATCAACAATATACCGATCAACAACTCGGTCGTGTTTACCGGGATCGACTGCAGCCAGCACCCGTCCGTGATCCTTCAGTTTGAAACCACGTTCAAGAATAGCGGAATACCGGGGCATGTCGCAGGTGGATATGAGTGTTCTGTTGATGTTTCCGGTGATAACGGGTATCATTGGTCCACTTTCGATGCGAGTTTCGGTGTGGCGGGATCCGGCCGGCCCTACAACGTGGAACCTGGACAACCCGCTATTTTCAAAATAAATATCACTGAGGTTGCTTCAGGGATGTCTAATGTGATGGTGAGGATTCGCTGGTACAGCTATTTCGGCTGGTATTATTGGATAATCGATGACCTTAAAATGTACGAAGCATTACCCAATGATCTGCATATCAATTATGTAGATGTCGAATGGGACGATAAGATTTTCGGAATTGACCAGAGTATCAGCTACACTATGCCAATTTCCCAGATTGCTCGAGGACATGGATTTTTTAAGTTCCGGTCTGGAATAACCAACATGGGAGCAACCGAAGCAACAAATATCGAATTTGATCTGACGATCCGGCATGAAGATCAGGTCGTTTATCAGGAATCCGCAACCCAACCGGTACTCTATGCCGGATACAAGGATAGCCTGGCATTACAAGGCCGGTATGAACCAACCGCCAAAGGCAAATACACTCTTGAATACCGATGGAGATCGGATAAGGAGGACGATTACCCCACCGACAATGTTAAAACACTCAATTATTACATTACAGACTCCGTCTATAACCGGTCGTGCGACACACCGGACTGTTCCATTTCTTTCAACAGTTCCAGGTGGATCCGGGATGAGTGGGCTCTCTATGCTAACGTTAATCATTTTATGTGCTCGGCTTTCCCGATCTACGGAGAATGCGAGATTGACGGGCTCTCGGCATACATCACGGGCGGCCTGGCCGATGGAAAGATCGATTTTGATTATACGGTATGGCTGGCCGACTATTATGCGGTAACCAACGGATACATCGATCCCAGGTTCCTCATGAAAACAGAAAGGGTTAATCTCGATTCTGCCATGTTCAACAAATGGATTTATATGCCTTTCGATAAAAACGGCGAGGATGAATTCATCCCGGCAGGAAGTTTGCTTTGGGCGGGCGTTGAATACAGTAATTGGCATAATGTGGATGCGGTCAGGCGTGACAAAGGCATGAGCATCGGCGGTACAACCCTGAGTCCGCCTCATGAAGCCCGTACCATGTATTCCTTTCCTTACAGCCAGATATCGACTGGAAGAGCCTGGTCTTATTCCGCTAAGGCAAATGTTATGATCCGGCTCCATCTTCACAGCCATGCAAACTCCACAAATCTCGATATTTCAGCCAGCAGCGCCCTGGTTGTTACCCAAAATTACCCCAACCCCTTCACCGACCAAACCGTTATCAATTACCAGGTTGGCATAGATTCGCCCGTGAGGCTCGAAATCGCCGACCTCACCGGCCGAAAGGTGCTTGTCAGGGATGAAGGACCGAAACCTCCCGGCCGGCACCAGATTTTGATCCAGGACGCCGGGTTGGCACCCGGGGTATATTTTTATACGGTTTATGCCGGGGCAAACCGGGAAACAAAACGGATGATGGTTGCAGGGCTGTAGAGACGCATATATGCGTCTCTACAGGCATTGCGCCATCGAACGTGGTTGGGGGGATATATACCATTTCCACCGAATCATCCCATCCAAAAAAATTACCTTTGGAAACTGTGGTCCTCCTATAAACCGATTATCGGAATAAATAAAATTATAACATAATGAAAATCAGGAATTTATTTTTCTTCATGGGCGTTGCGGCCCTTGTTGCTGGATGCAGCGCCAACAAACAGGTCTCTGTAAAACAGTCCGTTGAAAATCCCAAAATGATGATCATCGCCAAGGTCTCCGTCAAACCCGATAAAACCAGGGTTTTCGTCGCTGCCGCCAGGGAAATCATCGAAAAATCCAACAAGGAAGCCGGTTGTAGTTTTTATCAGCTGTACCAGGACCCCTACGATAATTCCAGGTTCGTTTTTGTGGAGGAATACAGGAACCAAGCAGCCGTTGATGCTCACTTCGCAACCGATCATTTTAAGGGATTTGGGGCTAAAATCGGTGACCTGGTAGCGGGGCCCCCGGATATTAAGATCATTACCGTGGCCGCGGAAGCGAAGAAGTAATAAAAAGTATTTTCAGCTATGAGAAAGTCAACTCTTCTGGTATCGGGTTTCGGGGATCGGGAATAGGGTTTCGGGTGTCGGGTATCAGTTGTTGGAAATAGGGCTCTCCGAATGCGTCATTCCTGCGGAAGCAGGAATCCCCTCCCTCGGAGCGCCCCATACCTCAAACCCCGAACCTTATACCCATTTCAATCCCCCAACGTAAGCCTCAAGTTATCAACCAACTCCTTTGCGTTATCCATCGAAAAGCACATCGGCGGCTTAAACTTGATCACATTATCGTACGGCCCGTCGGTGCTCAGCAGGAAACCCCGGTCCTTCATCGCGTTTACAATCGATTTGGCAGTAGCGCCGTCCGGCTCGCGGGTTTCCATGTCCCTGACAAATTCGATTCCAAGAAATAGTCCCGAACCCCTTACCTCAGAAATTGACGGATGACCGATGACTGATGACCGATGCCCGTTATTCCGTCCGTCGTCCGTCATCCGTCGTCCGTCCTCTTCTGTCTTCCATCCGTCGTCCGTCCTCCGTCGTCGGTCGTCTTCCATCCGTCGTCCGTCATCGGTCGTCCGTCCGAACAAGCGCCCCAGCTCGTCGAGTAAAAAGTCCCCAACTCTCCGCGCTTGTTCCTGCAGCCCCTCCTCCTCAATCACCTCCAGCACCGCCCGCGCAATCTCGCAGCTCACGGGGTTGCCGCCGAAGGAACTGAAAAACTCCATTCCGGTCTCGAAACTTTTTGCGATCTCCTCCGTACAGACCACCGCTCCCATCGGATGACCGTTGGCAATCGGCTTGCCCAGCAGCACAATATCGGGAACCACATCATACAGTTCATACCCCCAGAACTTGTACCCCACACGGCCAAAACCGGTCTGCACCTCGTCCGAAACACATAAACCCCCTTGCCCTCTCACCTCCCGATAAATATTCTGCAAATACTCCTTGTTCAGCATCACCTGCCCTGCGCACCCCGGAATCGGCTCCGCAAAGAAAGCCCCCGGGACGACAGACGACCGACGACTGAAGACCGACGCCAGATCATCCATCCGTCGTCCGTTCTCCGTCATCCGTCGTCGGTCGTCCGTCATCCGTCCTCTTCCATCCGTCATCCGTCGTCGGTCGTCCGTCGGCAGGGCCACCACCGAAGTAGAATCAGGTTTGCCCAGCCCGCCCCTGCGATTAAACTTATACGGGCTCAGACCGATCGCCGACTGCGTATTCCCGTGGTACGCATGATCAAGAACCCAGAAATGATCACGGCCGGTATGTGCCTTTATCAATCTCACTGCCAGGTCGGTAGCCGCTGATCCTGAATTTACGAAGAATACCTTATTCAGCGTGGGCGGGAATTTCGACAGCAATTTCTCTGCATACAGATCAAGGCTTTTATACAGATACCGCGTATTCGTATTCAGCCTTGCCATCTGCCTTTGTCCGGATTCCACCACCTTTGGATGACAATGCCCCACGTGCGGGATATTATTCACGCAATCCACATAGGTCCTCCCATCCGCCCCATACATATACTGAAACGCTGCCCCCACCATCCGGATCGGCTCCGGATACGATAGCGACACCGCCTTCGAAAAATACTTGTACCGGCGTTCAACCATTTCAACCATTTCAACCATTTCAACCATTTCAACCGGATTCCTCCTCACCCACCTTCGCACCATCCCCCGTGCTCCCTCCACGCTCACCTGATGATACGCACTTCCCGGATTATCCCGTTCCTGCCGCGCCGCCATCACCATCGTCTGGCACCACCTCGCCGCCACCATCCACCCTATCACCTTCCACTCTTCCATATTCCACTTTATCACACTCTCATATCCCTTAATCAACTCCCGATAAACATCAGGATAATCCTCCCTCCCCATCATCGCATACGCCAGCACAATCGCCACCTCATGCACCCTCGCACCGTACGTCATATCCCCAAAGTCCAGTATCCCCACAACCTCTCCGCTAATGCACTTGTCATCCCCGCGAAAGCGGGGACCGCGTCCCCCAACATCAGCTTCGCAGTTGCACTTGTCATCCCCGCGAAAGCGGGGACCGGATCCGGCAACCAGCACGTTCCAGTCATTCCCGTCCCCATGCACCACCTGCTTCGGCAGCTTATGGTACACCAGCAGCACTTCTTCCCGGTACTTCATCAGGAAATAGTGAACCAAACGGCGGTCTTCGGGATCGGCAATCAGGTGAATGTCCTCATAAAGCTCCATCACCCGCGCCAGGTCCCAATCATGCGTCCGGCACTTCAATACCGGGTCTTCCAGGCCCTCAAGGTCCCGGTCGATCTGGCCAAAAAGACTGCCCAGCTCTTGAAAAAATGCCAATTCCGGCTTCACTTCCGCCAGAAATTTTCCCTCCAGATATTTAAACATCCGTGCATAAGCCGGTCTGCCCTCAAACGTAAGGTCCGAAATTAGTTCACCCCGGAGATTGGCAATCGGGCAGGGGATAATCTTTCCGTATGGTTTTTCAGATAATGCCAGCAGCACCCGGTTCTGCGACCGGATAAAATCCAGATCGCCCGGATCCGTCGTGATTTTCAGCACGAATTTTCCTCCCTCCGTATCGGTGACCAGGTAGTTCTTATCCTGATACCCCGGCAGAGGATTTATATCAGCCTGTATATCAAAATACTGTGAAAGAAATTTGGAAACAGAATCACCAGTAATCCGGCTCATATCATGGTGTTTTAAGACGCAATTATTCAATTCCGCGCCTATGTATTCGCGAAAGTAATCACTGCCAGCTAATTGTCATAAATACTTTGGTGGTATCACTGAACATGGAATCCCCATGATTGCGTCTTACCCGGAATAGTATCTCGCAAAGCCGCCAAGACGCAAAGCGGCATCTAAGCAAAAGTGTATAGTGCGATTCTTCTTTGCGCCTCTGCGCCTTTGCGAGATTATTTTATATCTCAGAGACGCATTGATGCAGACGCATTATTATGCGTCTCTACAGAGCCCCTGCATGATCAGGTATTGCGCGCCGATATAGGTTAGCATCACCCAGAATCCGCCATTGGGAATTTCCGTGACAAACCGGTTATAGGCAAGCAGACTGTCTGATACCAGAAACAAAAGGGATCCGGAAAACATCAGCCCGAAACTGTTGGAATCAACCCGCTGGTAGCGGTTCAAGGCTGCAACCGACATCCCGATCAGGGAAACGGCATAAAGGAAGACTACGGGGATCATGATTCCTTCGAGCCCGGGTAATATCAGGAAAAAAATAAAAACAAGATAAAATCCAAATGGCAGGATCCATATCGGTTTCCTGGCAACAAAACCTTTCTCATCCGAGACCGCGAATTTCCGGAAGGCTTGAATATAGGCTACCTGTGAAGCGAAAAATCCGCCGACACCCGCAAAGAAGAACAAATCATGCTTCCACGCAAACATCAGGAGTAAATCACCAACCCATGAAAAGAAAAAGGCCAGGAGAACCAGTTTACGATAGGGTGCGGGCCCTGTATTGAGCAGGAAATAAACGGTAATCCATATCAGGATCAAGGGTTTGAACGCATATTCAATCGATTTGATATCATGCCAGGAACCAAAGAGTTGACCGGCTGCGATAACCAGGAAGAATAAATTAAGGATAAGGTTTCTGGATTTCATGGGTCACGGTTTAATCCCTGAAAGGTATGAAAAACCCTGATCAGGTTTTACTCCGATCAGGGCGTAATAAACACCTATGTTTCGAATAACTATTTTCCGGTGGTGGATCCGTCATCCACTTTCTGAACTTCTCCTTTGATCGTCAGGATATATTTCTGTCCGTCATTCATTTTCACGATCGCACTTTTGGTGAAAAAGCCGGTGATCTTGGCATCATACGTAAGCGATACAATTCCTTTTTCACCCGATTTTATAGGCTCCTTGGTGTAATTCGGTGAAGTACAGCCGCAAGTGGTCACTACTTCACTGATTGTAACCGGGGTTTTACCCGCATTGGTTAGGGTGAAGGTGGCTTTTGCGGGTTTCTGGTGCATTACGGAGGTTGCAAAGTCATGCTCAGTCTTATCCCAGGTGCAGGTTAACGGAACATTGCCCGGCTGTGGGGCTTTTGCAACACTTTTTCCCGGTATTCCGGCATCCGTATTAAGTGTCTGCATCTCGGCAGTCTGCGCTTTCTGTTCACTTTTCTGAATCTCCTGAAGGGTTACCTTTTTTTGTGCCATTGCCGGCATCGCCAGGAACAGAGCTGCTCCGACCACGAGTATCAACAAACCTGATTTTTTCATTTTTTTCTGTTTTAATTTCTTCGGAACAAATGTAAGCCTATCCCTCTCCACCAACCGTTAAAGGAGACTTAATTATTGTTAACGGGTTGTTAAGCGGATTTGAATGGGACCGGTTTATCCGGTATCTTCGGGGCAATGAACCGAAATGCAATCAGATGGGTGATGGTTCTCGGGATCCTTTCGATCCTCGGGATTCTCAGCGTACAGGTCTTTTTCATACGGAAAGCCCTGTCCCAGCAGGACCGGCAGCTCAATCAAACCATCACGATTGCACTCGGCGCGGTGGCTGAAAAGCTTGCGGGATACAATGATGCCGAGCTGCCGCACCAGAGCCCGGTCTTCAGGCACAGTGCCGACTATTACATTGTGAATGTGAACGGGGATATCGACCCTGCCATCCTTGAGCAGTTCCTGGTTACCGAATTTCATTCCCGCGGGCTAAACCTTGATTTTGAGTATGGGATCTATGATTGCCGTTCCGATGAGATGGTTTACGGTAGTTTGATCCGGTTCGGCGAAAACACCAGGATCGAACCACTTGTTAACGGTTTTCCCAAACACCCGGGTTACCTGTATTATTTCGGAATCCATTTTGTTGGCCGTAACCAGGCACTTTCAAATTCCATGGGCATCTGGTATTTTTTTAGCCTGATATTGATTCTCGTGGTATTCTTCTTCGCATACAGCCAGTGGATCATCCTCCGTCAGAAGCAGTATGCCGAGATTCAGAAGGACTTCATAAACACCATGACACACGAGTTCAAGACTCCCCTTGCTTCCCTCTCGATGTCGGCCGATGTGATTCTTAAGCCCGATATTGTTAACGAGCCCGAACGATTGAAGAAATATGGACAAATTATCAGGAGCCAGGTCAATCACCTCCTCGGTCAGGTTGACAAGGTCCTGGAAATGGGCGGCCGCGGGGGTGAGCATACAAAACTTAACCGGACTGAAGTTAATCTCGAATCCCTGATCAATGAGCTGGTGCAGCAAATGGAAGCAAGAATCCGGTGCGAGCAGGGAGTGGTTACCATCAGGTATCATTCTTCCGTACGATTTATTAAGGCCGACAGGCTTCATCTCACGAACGTAATCCTGAATCTGATCGACAATGCACTGAAATATTCTGGTCCTGATCCGAAAATCACCGTGGAGGTCAGCGATGTTCCTTACGGAATCGAACTTGCCGTGGAGGATCAGGGGACCGGCATTCCCGTGGAATATGCAAAACGTGTTTTCGACCGGTTCTTCAGGGTTCCCACCGGAAATATTCATTCCATCAAAGGATTTGGCCTCGGACTCTATTATACCCGGAATATCATCCGGTCGCACGGCTGGAGAATCCGTCTGGTGAGCTTGCCGGGTAAAGGAACGCGTATGGTGATCACCGTCCCGAAAAAAAAGATCTGAATGGAGAAGCCTGTAGTATTATATGTTGAGGATGATGAAACCCTGCGGTTTATAACCTCTGAAAATCTCGAAAGGGAAGGGCTGTCGGTGATGACTGCGGGTGATGGACTGGAGGCCTGGCGACTGTTCTTAGCTGACAAACCGGATATTTGTGTGCTCGATGTTAACCTGCCAAAACTCGATGGATTTTCACTGGCTCGCAGGATCCGGGAATCCGACCTGAACACGCCGATCCTTTTTGTTACTGCGAAATCCCTTAGGGAAGACAAGCTCGAAGGGCTTCTTCTTGGAGGCGATGATTATCTGATCAAACCCTTTAGCATCGATGAACTGGTACTGAAAATCCGAATTTTCCTAAGGCGTTCAGGCGTACCAATCCCGTCACCAGTCCTTGAGCCCATCAGGTTGGGTAATTTCGAGCTCGA
>MEOR01000110.1:0-3661 GCA_001769295.1 Bacteroidetes bacterium GWF2_49_14
CGGATGAACACCTTGTCGACCGCCCGTGTTACTGTATCTCCGCTGTTCATGATCTCCAGCACATGAAAAATCACATGAAGCTCATATCGCACAAACTCATCGGGATCCTCAAATCGGACCTCCAGCGGCGGCGGATAAAAGTCGAGTCTTGTGTGTAATCCCTGCCTGGGTGCCAGAATTTTAGGAGGATCTACATAACTGATAACGGAGCTGCACAGGGTACGGCCCGAATCGGGCTGGATATTCAGCACCAGACGGGTACCCCTGATCATCAGCCTTGATAGTCTAAACTCGCATTGATATAATTGTGTGCCCTCACCGGTAAAAATCCCCTCCTCCTTGTTCATATCGGCAACCGGCAGGAATACCATCTCGTGGTATTTCCAGCCCGATTCCGTAAAGAGCTCAACACGAGGCCGCAGGGCTTCATAGCAGATGGAATCCGGGTTCCGGGCAAGATCCAGGGCGCTGCCCTCACTTTTGAACGTCCGGCCGAGCCGGATCGAGTGAACTGAATCATCGGGATTGAGCATGGCAAAAACCACCGGCAGACTCTCCCCGGGGGCCGAAAGGGTGATCTCCTGGTCGCAGGAAACCAGAAGGATCAGAAATCCCGAAATTATTATCAACCGATGTAAAATCCTGATTATCATTTATTTTCAATGCATCTAACGAAATAAGCATTGCGGTCATTCACCAGATAGGGGGGGAACTGGTCATACACCACCCTGTTACCCCTGAGGTGAATCCAATCGCCCTGCAAATAAAAGCCGGTATGGTCAAAGTACCCTCCAAAGAGGGAATCACTCATCGGATTCCTGAGTCCCATGCTCAGGTTCCACCTCTGATAGGCGACATTTTTTTTATAGTCTTCCACTTTATCTTCCCGGTGGGTCGAGGTCCAGTATCCGGAGATACTGGATAGGGAGCCGAAACCAAATTGTGTGACCTGCTCGTTGGTCTCCCACAAAAA
Organism: Bacteroidetes bacterium GWF2_49_14; assembly: GCA_001769295.1. Classification (GTDB taxonomy): domain Bacteria; phylum Bacteroidota; class Bacteroidia; order Bacteroidales; family UBA12481; genus UBA12481. Next base: position 974 of record MEOR01000110.1, read on the forward strand.
ATTGTAATAGCCTCCATATGTCAGGTTCAGGCCGCCCGGACCGCCCACCCCGTAGTAATAAACAAGGTACAGATAGGGAACATCGCGGGGGGCGATCACTTTCCATTCCGCGTAGGAAGGCACATGCCATCCATCCGGACACACGCCCTGAGCCTTCTCGGTTTCGCTGTACTGCACGGCCTCATACCAGGAATAGAGCATCCCGTAATCGTTCAGGTTCTTCGGGTTGTCGTCGTAGATATACCCCTCGATGATTCCGTTGTCGGTTTGTGCGGAATCGGAGGTAAGAAAGGTTCCGTATTTGAGGCTCTCGGCCATCCACCAATGGCCCTCCAGATAGACCGTCCGGTAGGTACGGCCGTCGCGCGGATCCGTCATGCTGCCGGTTACCGGTATCGGGAAAACCCGAACGCTGTCGGTCGCCTCCATGGCAACACTATCGGAATCAGTCAGTTCCATCCGGATATAATTCATTCCCTTCGTGGAAAACCGGTGAAGAACCTTAAGCTCATGTTTCCGCTCCGTATCCCAGATGCCGTCACCGTTCCAGTCCCACCGCACACTCAGCTTCTCCTTAATATCCTCACGATCGGTGGATTTCGAGGCATCAAACGTGAAAATCGTGGTCGTGTCGCCGGCATACGGGAAAACCGACAGTTTCGGTTTCGGCGCGGTATTGACCGGTTCATCGGTGCAACCCGTCAGGAGAAACCCGAATACCACAAGCAAACAGGAAGTTGGATATAGGAATTTCATGTTGTTTGGGGGGACAAACCAAAGGTACGTAAGAAGTTTGAAGAATGAAGTGTCAATTTAGAGATTCGAACGCAGAATTTCGAATGCCGAAATTTCAGATTCAATTTTGTCCCAGTATTGTGCCCGTAGGGGCGCACCGCGTGCGCCCGTGTTGACATACCCGTACGGCTTTTTCGGGTTGTTTTTTTATCAATAACGTCCGATATTCGATTTGGAATTTTCAAAAACCTGATCCGATCTCACATCCACACCCGATCGGATGTTTCCGCATAATACAGCAGGTAATCATGCAGCGCACGTGCGATCCGTTCATCGATAAATGGTAGTCGGATAAACCCGGAGGCATTGCCAATCCTGAGGCTGGCCACTCCGTGCTTTTTATAAAAAATGCTCTGGCTGAATTCCAGGTGCTGCACCTTGTGAAACTCCATCTGCTTGAAATGGTGCTCAATAGCCCCGGATGAAACCCGGATCTGGCCGTGGCTAACCTGGAAATAGCTCTTTTTTAACGTTAAGAGACTGTATATCAGCATAAACAGAATCCATGTGATCAGCAAAAACACATACAGCCAATTCAGTAAAAGCAAAGGTGAAAATAGTATAGCCGGAATCCAGCCTTTATAAATCCAGGTGCGCCTGAAATAGACCCGCGAGGAGCGGATTACGGGCTGGTCCTTTAATTCATCGGGGCCAAAAAGGTCAGATTTCAGGCCTTCGATGTGCTGATCCAGGCATCCAGGCATTTCGATCAGTGCGGTTTTGACGGCCACACCGCTGGTAGCCTGCAAAATATTAACCTTGTATATGCCGAACAGTTTTTTGATCGGCCCGGTTTCCCAATTCAGCTGCTGGATCTTGCGGAATGGAATCAGGACATTCTTACGGGTAAGTAATCCCGATACAATCCGGTACGACTGGCTCAGCTTGTAAAACCGGAGGTCATAAAAGAGAATCGCGGTCCTGACCATGGAATAGAGAAGGGAGACCAGAAGAAAGAAAATAACCAGGGAAATCAGTATTGCCCAGCCCGATTGGCTCAGAAAAACGGTTGCCTCGTGTGCGTACTCTGCGGCCTTTTCCTTGAAGTATTGCTGCACCTGGTTGTAAAACTGAATCCCGAAAAAGAACAGGATCACAGCGGTTTTCAGGTGATTCTGGCTGATCCCGATTTTCAGCAGATCTCGGTTTGTGAGCTGCATCACGAGCTTTTCTTCCGGTGGCGCCGTCCTCACAGCCTCCCCGCTTTCAGCCGGCTGAACCTCTATATACGAGCTTAAAATCCTTGATAGCTGCACGGCCACCGGTTTGGTTAGTGCGGAAATCTTCAGCTCTTTTTGCGACGTTCCTGCCGTATCTATTTCCACACTCATCACCCCCAGAAACTGCTGGAACACCGTCTGGTTGGTATTCACATTCTGGATCCGGTCGAGGGGAATCGTGAGGGTTTTCCGGCTCAGGTACCCCTTTTTGAGAATAAACTGCTGATTTTCAATATGAAACCGGAAAGCCCGGAAATAAAGGATGGTATGAATCAGGGTCAGAATAACAGCCAACAGAACAAAGGCACCGATAATCAGGATTTTTTTTTCGGAATGTTTAGCAAAAAGAATCCCCACGATAACCGGCCAGAATGCCTGCAATCCGCGCCTACCCTCCTGAAGGAAAATCAGGACCAGTCCCTTTACGGACTGGCGCTGAGGCTGGCTGAAATCGATATTACTCATCCGCACTGATTTTGCCGGTGAGGAACTCCCGGATCTGTCCGGCAGTTTCAATCGGGAGGCCAGGGATCTCCAGGTCATCCGAGCTGCTGCCTGCAGTATAAACTTTTATTGTTGCCAGGCCCATCCGTTTGGCTAAAACGCCCTGGTTCAGTTCAACATGCTGAATCCGATTAAAAGGGATTGAGGTCAGTTTATACCGGATCAACCC
>MEOR01000110.1:3691-23242 GCA_001769295.1 Bacteroidetes bacterium GWF2_49_14
AAGATAGCCTCTGCAGGTAAACCCGATTTTTGTGACTACCATGGAGGCGATCATACTGATCACGACCAACCCGATCAGGGCCCAGAGCAGAAAATCCGGCGCCTTCTCCTTCAGGATGACAGGGAAAATCCAGGCTATCGGAATCAGGACGGCGGTCCAGAAAAAATAACGGATATACAGGATCCAGATATACTTCCGGTCGACCGGATTAAACCCGGTCCCCTCCAGTTGCGGCAGGTTCTCAGGTAAGATGATGGAGTTGGTGAAATCGGGGTTCATGGCAGGTGAATTGGTTGGGCTAAGGTAGTAAATAAGGGCATAGGGGCATGGGGGCATAGGGGCATAGGGGCATAGGGGCATGGGGGCATGGGGGCGCCCCGATGTCATTCCGGCGAAAGCCGGAATCTCCGGGCACATCCACCAAGACCCTCATTTTCACCCACTGCCCTATTTATATTAATCCGTGGATGTTTTGTGGCGGCGACCCTTGCGGTCGCCATGCACGAATTATAGACATCGATCAGTGTGATCATGTTAATTCAGTAGGCGACCGCAAGGGTCGCCACTACAAAACATAATCCAACCGCAGAAAAAAGGGAAGAGGGGATGGATGTTAGTGCGAAGGGGTTTCCGGCTTTCGCCGGAATGACAGCCCAATCGTACCGGCCGGCCTTAGTGCCGGCCTAACCTCTAACCTTTTTTTTTCCAACCCTTTGATATTCACGGATCGGTTTGTTCCTTTGTCGGGCGAGTGAGGCCTGGTCCAGCCAGGTTTTTTTATGGAATAATCTTAAGATCAGGGTATTATGAAACTTCCGGGACAAACAAAGGCGCGGCTGAATGAGGAAGCGCGCGATTTTATCAACCTCTATGCATCGTTGGGTGAGCGGGCTGAGAACATTCTGCCCGAGGGCGTTTTTGAGAAGCTGAAGAATTTCATCCGGATCTGTTTCGATGAGCAGATGGAGCCCGAGATTCAGCAGGCGGCCATCCACCGCTCGCTCCTGGAAGTCAAGGAGGCCTTGCCGGGTTATACCGATATCAGCCTGATGCTGGCTCCGCACATGAATTCGAAAGCCTTCGAATTCTCGGCCCGCCGCCAGACTTTCCGCAAAAAGATTCGGGAAACACTCGATCAGGAGCTGGTTACCCCCGAAGAAAAGCAGGAGCTCGAAAACATCCTCCGGCTGCATGACTTTTCAGTAGGGACACCCCCCACCACCCAGGAAACCATTGATTTTCTCTACCGCGTCCTGGTTGGCGATGAAGTGCGGGTGATCCGGAAATTCCGGGATGTGCTGGGTATCAATGAAGACGTGGAGGAGGCCCAGTGGAATTATCTCCTGGATGTGCTCGACCAGATGGTAAACCAGAGCACCCACTATACCACAGGGCCGGAAAAGGAAAACTTCCTGGCCCGCACAGAGTCAACCGTGAATTTCAAGGGGCTGAACGGCCTGATCCGAACCCTGGTTTCAGGAACCGCACAAAGCACAATCCGGCTCCTTAAAGAGGAGGTCTTTACGCCGAATGCCGTCAAGGTTATCGATTTCACCGACCCCGATTCTTTTCTCAGGACCATGCAGGAGGACCCGGTTTCTATCTTTGCCGTCAGGATCACCTCCATGCGTCGCAATATCCTGAGCCACCCCGAATTTGCCACCTACCTCATCCGTTGTGTATTCATAGACGATTCTCCGGAATCGCGGTCGACAAATACGAGCCTGGTTTTCGCATTCCACAACGGGATCATCAATACCCTCAACAAGGTGCACACCCGCAAGATGGGCACGCCGGCCAACACCCAGATGAATCTCCGCCTGATCCTCGACAAGGTGAACGCGGAAAATATCAGGAAATACAAGGAGAAGATCGACAAGAAGATACGGGAGTTCGACCAGGAGATCCTCGACCTTAAAAAAGAGCAGCTGGCTGATCCCGATAACCCGGAACAGGATATCATTCTTTACAAATTCGATGAGTTTGCCCGGCAGCTGATCAAGGACCGGTATACCTTATCGAAATTGCGCCAATACCTGCAGCTCATTGATGATGTGAGAGATCCTGGAGCACATATCAGGGTTAACCGGGCGCTGATCACGGAATTTGAAGAGCGCACCCTCGATTATTTCTATTCCGGAAATAAAAACCTGGGGATCGCCACCATTGTTGAAGGGGGCGGCCGGGCACAGATCCGGACCTATGGTGAATATCTCCTGCAGCGGAAACTGAAGCCAGTGGCCGAGGAGATTATCCACCGCTGCGAAGTGATCCTCGATGTGATTCCCAACACTTACCAGCGGACGCTTCATAACCATTTCCACAAGAACTTCGGATTCAACCTGTTTCTCGAGAAATATAAGGAGTACCTCACCAAGGTTGAGAATGAGGCCGACAATAAGGGCCGCTTCCAGAACTTCCTGATCGACCTCGGCATCAAGGATAAATACGATCAAAAGAGCGCCAGCGACCAGGAGATCATAAAGGATTTCCTCAGCAAACTCGGGACACTAGATAAAACCTCGGTTTCGGATGATGTTCAGATGATCATCCGCGACCTGCTTTTCTGGAGAGGCAGGCAGCCCAACCCGTTCATCCATTTCGTGGAGGAAGCCTCGTGGGAGTACCGCGACCTGTTCCCGCCCGACCGGTTCGACATCAATCCGTTTGATATCAATATCGAGCTGTACGAGAATGGCCGGGTTGACTTTGAGCGTCTGCAGACAAAGCTGGAGCTGATCCGCGATACCTTTCACCTGTTCGATGACAGCGGCACCCTTTGGGACCGTTTCTGCGAGAATACAACCTTCGTCATTAACGATCCGTCGAATCCCACGGGCTATACGGATTTCAATAACCAGGCCCTTATTGCCTTCCTTAAGTTCCTGAACAAGACCCAGTTCACGCTTTTCCTTGATGAGGCCTACAATGATGCGGTTAAGCTGGAGGATCCGGAGGAGCCCAAATGGCGTACGGTATCGAGATATATCATGAACAACTTCGCCTCCTATCCGACGCTGAGCATGGTGACCTCCCTTTCCACCACCAAGAACCTCGGTGCCACAGGCGACCGGCTCGGCTCGATTGCAGCCACCCCGGCCTGTAAGGAGGTGATCGACTATGCCAAAAAACTGTTCTCGCCGGACCGTGCAAACACCAATTCCCTCTACATGCTGGTGAACGTCCTGGAGGTGGCCCAGCTGGCCAAGACCATCAAGATCCGCATGGATGAAAACCTTCCGAAGGACGCCTCAAGGCATAAGATCAAATCGAGGCTGGAAGAGTTTATTAAAAAGGAGATACCGGCAAACATTCCCGGAAAAGGCATCGGCCGCAGTGCAAAAGGCAGGCGCGTCTCCCTGTTCGAGGGGAGTCCGCTCCACCTGTTCCTGCTCGATGAGCTCCGTTCTCTCGACCAGCTCGATGTGCTGGAGCTGCCAGATGATTTCAAGTACAAGGGAGAGCCTTTCTTCTCCTATTACAAGGAACATATTGTACGGTCGCTGAACCGATTCCGTATCAACAAGGAGTTCCGCCGCGAATCGAACCGTCGCATGGACATGGCCAAAGAGGTGGCCGGGGATGTTTTATCCCGATATAACGACCTGGATATAAGCTACCTGGATTCAGATGGTTCCTATCTGTTCAACCTCCACATCCGCAATCTGGCCTCTTACCAGGAGCTGGAATCCTTCTGCACGGCGATGGCTGAAAAGAGGGGGTTGGCCACCCTTCCCTACCAGACCGGCTTCGTTCGGTTCTCGCTCGGCGATTACCTCGACGGAACCGATGCCTCTTACCAGGTTTTCCGCAAGGAGCTGGAGACGGCACTGGTTCTTTTCCTGACCTACTGGATCCGGTATCAGGAGCTGCTGGCACAGGATCTCACGGGCTTGAAAGAGCCCGCGGAACATCTGGCGAAACTCTTTCCAAGGATGAGCGGAACGGGGTTGACGCAATCGGTATTATCAGACTATGAACCGGTTGCTAAACTGACCAAAACCGTTAACCAGTCGCTCCGGATCCGCGATATCAAATCGGTGAACCTGCCGTTCCCGACGGATTGCGGGGTCACTGTCCATACCATTGCCAACTCGAAGAACAGTGTGATCGAATTCTTCGACAATATCGGCGAGTGCCCCGATCTGGAGTCTTTTGCAGCCAGCAAGGCATTCACCCGCGTTTATGAAACTTTGCTGCCACAGGTATACAAGGGCATTCCGGCTCTGCGGGACCTTGACTATAATGAGGTTGCAGCCCGGTTTGGCAAGAGTACGCTGCTGAAGTTCATCCGGAGCAAGAAAGAGTTCCTTCCGGATGCACATATACTTGACGAGCACGATGAGCTGCTGGTCATGAAGGAGATCCTGATGGAGCTCGAAACACTCCTCTTTTCAGATTTCAAGGTCAAGCTGCTGGCTCTCCGGGTCAATGGCGGCGATGCAGGCGGCGATCTGGCGCGCCTGGAGGGATACAACCGGATTCTGCGGAAGTTCATCGAAGAGCTTTTCCTTCATTTTGGCCTGCCTTTCGATCAGCGGACGCGTGAACCGCGCATGCGTGATCTTTTCAGCCGCGCCCTTGGGTTGTTCACGGAAACCACCGGTATTCAGGCCGATGCGTTCAGTCAGGTGCTGGGAATGGCTGAGCTGACCCAACAGCTTAGTCATTTCGAGGAGCCGTTTGCCGGAGACCCGAGGCCTGCACTCGCTGAGTCTTCGCGGAAATACCTGCAGAGCCGGCTCGACCGGGAAACAGATCCGGCTGCACGTCTCTGGATGGATTATCTCCTCACCGGAACGACTATTTTCACCACTGTCTGGAGGGACCGGGTTGAAATCCTTACCGCTGGGATTCGCAGGATGCCTGAGGGGGAAGCCCGACTGCTGGGCGCCTCTTATCTGGCCGATGTTTTTCCCGATGAGTGCCGTTTCACCTGGGAAAGTTCACAGAAGGCAGCTGACAGCCTGGTTATGACGAAGGACCTTCCCGAAACGGTGCGCAAAATGGTTCTTTTCCTCACCGGGCGCATCAATGCCACACGCAGCACCGACCTGTTTACCCGATACAACCATTTTCTTACGCGGATGGTGCAGTATGAATACTTGCCCCAGAATTCGTCCGTCAATGAGATGATCCAGCACGGGTATGCCCTGCACACCGGATTTACCATGGATAACATCCTTAGCCGGAAGCCAGCCTGGAAGAATCTGCGGTGGATCAACCGCATCATGGAAAGCTGCGGTGTGATTGCCGCTGAAAAAGATGTCCAGACACATACCCGCATCGCCACCGATGCCAAGAAGCGGGAGTTCCCGTTCCATAAGATCGACCGCACAGGCAGGGAGCCTGAGCCTTTCGACCGCAGCAGTTCAGGCACTCCCCGCGATTTCATCAAGCAGATGAAGACCCGGCCGACCGCGGCCTTTTTCGGCAACCGGATCGCCCGGTTCACCGAAACCCTTGACCCCGAGGACTATCGCTGCAAAATACATAACCAGGGTCTGGTAAAGGAGCTCTTCATCTTCCACAAGTCGTACCTCAAATATCTGACTGACAACTTCAGGCTGTTAGGTCCGCAGACGATCACACTGGCCGAAGTGAAGGAATTTGTTCCCGATATTGTGCTCTTTTACGGAGCCCCGGAAAAGGTAATCTCTTATCCAAGAATCGGTTACTTCGATCTGGCCGGTCCGAATGGCAGCATTAAAACCCTGGTCACCCCGCTCAAACGGAAGGTGGACTATTTCGGCGACATCAAAAAGCCGCGTCTCACCTTGCTGAACGAAAAGGTAAAAGAGATGGGAGGAATGCCGGTGCATGGATCCATTTTCGCGATTGAGGAGGAGGATGGCACTGTTTTCGTGGTTTTAATCAGCGGCGACAGCGGCGTGGGAAAATCAGAGATGCTCGCAGCCCTGATGCTGAAATGGCTGAAAAAAGACCTGAAGGGCGTTCGGTCCATCAAGATGATCGCGGGGGATATGCTTCACGTATTCCCGGACCAGGAAGGAAACCTTTATGGTATCGGAACCGAGATCGGCGACTTTTCGCGGGTTACTGATTTTGACCCCGATTTTATCAGGCAATATAAAACACTATTTGAGAGCAGTGCAAGCAGCAATGCGGAGGATCTCAACTCCAGGAGCACCATATCGGGATTGTGTGATATCCGGATGCCATTCAAGATTGACATATTCCTTACTGCCAGTAACTTTTCCCGTGAGGAGGCCGGAATACGCCGTTACGCCAACCCCGAGAATTTTATCCTTTACCGGGAGAGCCACGCGGAAAGGAAAGAGAAGGCAACCAGTTCAGATTATCCGCACATTCAGCGGACATTACTCCGATACACAGCTGACAAGCAAATCGTTGACCTGCTTGGACGGCATGGATCCTATCTTGATGATATCCTTGACTGGATACCGGATTCCACCGGAAGGGTTTATTTGGGGTCGTCGTTTAAACTGATGGACAAGATTGATCTGGAGGAAGTTGTAACCGGAATATTCAAAGGGAAACCCTACCAGAAACACGGTGTAGTCTTTAAGGTTGGCAAGGTCCGGTTCGATATCATCAAGAACCGGTTTATAGCCACCGGGATCAGTGAATCCGGGGAGGACATTTTCCTGATCGACCGCGACTTTTTCGGCAAGCTGTTCCATGCCCTGGCCAGCACGCCGGCAGGGAACCCCTTCATAGGCGAAGAGGGTGAGCTGGCGATCCGTCAGCACCTGATCCGGATTCTGAAAGGCGGTCAGGATGGAAAAGGAAAGGGGCGGAATATCCAGTTGGGAATCCTGTCGACGGATCTGGGCAAGAAAGGCAAGGAGATAACCGGGCCGAAAAAGGCTGCAGAGGACCTGCTCAGGCTGATCCGCGAAGTCCGCCTCCAGAAGCCTGAACTCACAAAACACAAGTACGTGGTTCGACAGGCGATCAGCGAGAAGTACGGGCACATACTGCCGGCCAACGAAGTGAGTGCAGAGGTATTCCGATATAACTTCTATCTGTTCCAGCTTGAAAAAATGCAGAAAGCCCGCTTTGTAAGACTCGATAATCCTGAACTCACGGTGGACCTGAGCCGCCTGAGGGGATTTTGTCCGGTTGATGCCGCAAAGGATTTCAGTCCGCTTCTGGTAACCCCAAATCTTACTATCGAGCTGAATTCCCTGAGCGAAACCTACCGTCAGTTAATGGCCCTGCCCAATAGCATGGAGTTTGCATCGGAATTCATGGAGCAAACAACCGATCTTTATATAGCAGAGGGCTATGCACGTGAAACGGTTATTAACAACCTGATTATTCAGCTCTTACTTAAAAACGGATTCATATCGGTAACCGATCTGGCCCGTGGGCGAATTGCGGAAAAGGTGAACCGGGAAACCATTGCTTCAGCCAAATATGCGATAATGAAAAAACTGGATTAATACCAGAAGGCCTTGATCATGACCAGGATGCCGAAAGCCATCAGGATGACTCCGGTAATTCTGAAAAGCCTTGTCATCATGCTTTCATTGATGACTTTGCGCAATTTCGATGAGAAGAGGATTTTCAGGAGGTCGAAAGTCATCACGGTAATGATGGTGCTTGCAAAGTAATAGAGGATCTGGATGCCAACCAGTTTGAAGGTGGTGACCACAACGGTCATGGTTGCAAGCCAGAAAGCCAGGACGCCAGGATTCAATGTATTGATGGCGAAGCCTTTGATGATTAATACGAATATCCCTCCTCCGCCCAGGGGCTTAACGGTTTCGTTGGGTTTACGGAGAAAATAGGTGAGGCCGAAGAAAAGGAAGGCGGCGGCGGCTACCAGCTTGACAAATATATTGTTAGGGATCGGCTGCATCACCTCGGCGGCGGTAAAGTAGGCTACAAAGATGCAGGTGATATCACTAAACCAGACCCCGGCATTCAGAAAAACCGCAGCAATGGGCCCTCTTCTCATAACGGTTTCCATAACCGTAAAGAAAGTGGCTCCAACGATAACGCTAAGCAGGAGACCGGTGAGTACTCCCTTAATAATAATGGGCAGGGTCATTTTTCAACCATTTCAAAAGCCGGACAATCAAAGAAAATCGTAAGGTGCTATCAGGTAGCTCTTTCCTTGGATTGCGAAGTTAAGAAACCTTCCCAATCTTTCGATAACCCGTTCAAAACGCGTGGGAATTTATGTTGTCCGCCCTCTTTCCCTTTGTATTTGAGAAAGTCGTAGAACAGATGATTCGGAATCAGCTCAACCAGGATATCCTTAAGTGCAGCCTGGCGCTCCACGGCATAATCATCATTGAGGCTTTTCAGCGCAGTGTCCAGTCTTATCTTAACTTCCTCACTGTCAATCCCTTCACTGTCGATTCCCAAATACCACTTATGCGCAAACAATCCCTGGTAGGAAATCCCCTGGACCGTGAATTCCTTAATATCGATCCCCATCTCTTCACTAACAATCTGAATGGCTCTCAGCATATTGTCAACCGAGAGATGCTCCCCGCAAAGGCTCAGAAAATGCTTGGTGCGGCCGGTTATGACCATTTCGGCTTTCGCTTTGTTGGTAAAGCGGATGGTGTCGCCGATCAGATACCGCCATGCGCCGGCGCAGGTTGAGATCAGGATTGCATAATTCCTGCCTTCCTCCACTTCTCCCAGCAGAAAGGTTTGCGGATTTTCGACAATCTGGCCGTCGGGAGTGAAGTTATCGCTGTCGAAAGGAACAAACTCAAAGAAAATTCCGTTGTCAAGCACAAGTTGCATGTTGGCATCCTTGTCGCGCTGAAAAGCAAGGAATCCTTCGGAGGCCAGGTAGGTCTCCAGGTAAATGACCGGTTCACCCAGGAGTTTGGCGAAGCTTTTCTTGTAAGGCTCCAGTGCGACGCCGCCATGCGCAAACACCTTGAAATTGGGCCAGATCTCGTGAATATTCTTCAGGTTATACTTTTCAATCACTTTTTCCAGCAGGATCTGCACCCAGGCAGGAACACCGGAGATTCCCCCGATATCCCAGTTTGGAGCCTGATCAACCATTTTGTTGATTTTGGTAGTCCAGTCCTTAACTTTTGCAATGGGCTTGCCGGGCTTGTAAAACCGGTCGAACCAGAAGGGAAGTCTTCCGGCTATGATTCCACTGAGGTCGCCTTCGAAATAGTTCTGCATTTTTTTCAGCGTCGTAGAGCCGCCGAGCATCAGAACCGATTTTTCATAAAAACGGGGTGGCAGATCATAGTCTGACAGCGCGAGCAGTTGCCTGATGCCTACCTTCCGTATGGACCGGAGCATGTCGTTGGTTAGCGGAACGCGTTTGGAGGAATCATTTGAGGTTCCGGAGGTAAGGCCAAAATACTTGACCTTGCCCGGCCAGCATACATTCTTCTGATCCCCGCTCAGCAGCTTATACCACCACTCTTTATAGAGCTTTTCGTAATTGTAAATGGGAACTTTGGTCTGGAATGCTTTAACCGGATCTGCTGATTCGAGCATATTTTCGAATCCATTGGCCTTGCCGAACTGTGTATTTTTTGCACGCGTCAGAAGCTTTATGAGTGTCTTTTCCTGAACATCCTGACCGATCGCAGTCTTCCGCTTGTAGTTCGCACTTTTTTTGCGCACCACATTATTCAACAATGAACCAACAACAGCCATAGGAACGCATTTTTGTGACGGGCAAAAATAACTGTTTTTTTATTAACCGAACCTGTTTGCTATTTTAGTGCAAAACCTGCCCCTATGAAAACCGATTTTATCCGTTCCTTTTTCCCGGGATTGCAGTCGGAATGGACCTTTATGGACAATGCAGGGGGATCTCAGATTCTCCAGCCCGTTCTCGACCGGATCCTTGAGTTTTACCTGACCTCAAATGTTCAGTTGGGCGCAACCTATCAACCCTCTGTGGAGGCCACCGGTCGGGTAGAGCGGAGCCAATCCGTCATGGCCCGATATATCAACGCTGCGTCTCCTGAAGAGATCATCATGGGCTCGTCTACTTCACTTCTTCTCAGAATCTTAGCCTCGAACCTGGGAAAATGGTTTCCCCGCGGCAGCGAGATAATCGTTACCGACTGTGACCATGAGGCCAATATTGGTTGCTGGCGGGAGCTGGAAAAATCGGGATTCAACATCAAGACCTGGAAAACTGATCCGGTTACGCTGATGCTCAATCCTGCCGATCTGGAGCGGCTGCTCAGCCGGCAGACCCGGTTGGTGGCCTTTACGCATGCCTCGAATATTCTGGGAACAGTTAACCCGATCAGGCAGATTGTCAAGCTGATTCACTCCTGCGGGGCGCTGGCCTGCGCAGATGGCGTGGCATATGCACCGCATCGGATGATCGATGTTCAGGACTGGAATGTTGATTTTTATGTATTCAGTTTTTACAAGACCTATGGCCCACATTATGCCATGCTCTATGGGAAAAAAGATATCCTCCTCGGGCTTCCGGGCAATAATCACTATTTCATCGGCAAGGATCAGTCGCCCTACAAATTCCAGCCCGGTAATGTAAATTTTGAATTTTCCTGGGGGATGACCGGCTTGCCGGACTATTTTGATCAACTTTTCGCACATCACTTTCCGGAGAGCGGCGAACTATCGGGTCGTGAGCGGCTTGCCAAAGTCTTCGGGATGATTCAGGAGCATGAAAATGGACTTTCACACCGGCTCCGTACTTTTCTCAGGACGAAGCCCGGGGTCAGGATAATTGGCCAGGAGACTGCATCGGAAAACAGGGTACCCACCATTTCCTTTGTAGTGGGCCAACGCGACAGTGAGTCCATCGTCCGGGAGGTTGACAAACATAAAATCGGCATCCGTTTCGGAGATTTTTACGCCAGGCGCCTGATTGAAGCTCTGGGTCTGGCCGCGCAGAACGGCGTGGTCAGGGTTTCCATGGTGCATTACAATACGGTTGACGAGGTGGATCGGTTGATCCGGGCATTGGATAATATATTTTGATTTGTGCCCGTGCGGGATTTTGTGCCCGTCGTGCCCGTAAGGGTTTTGTGCCCGTAGGGGTTTTGTGCCCGTAGGGGTTTTGTGCCCGTAGGGGCGTCCTGCGGACGCCCAATTGCGGGCGTCCGCAGGACGCCCATACAGGCACAAGGCACAAGGCACAAGGCACAAGGCACAAGGCACAAGGCACAAGGCACAGGGCACAAGGCACAAGGTTAAAGGAGAAAGAAATGAAGAAAGTAAGTTGTTTCGTTTTTCTGGCCATCATGGCCATACCGGCCCTGGCCCGGCAGCCCGGCCAGACCATCCGTGGCACGGTGACCGACCGGGTTACGAAAAGCCCGCTTCCGGGAGCCACGGTATACCTCAGGGATACCGATCCGGTGATCGGGACCTCCACCGATGCCGACGGCCATTACATCATCAGGAATGTCCCTTACCGGAGAACCGTGGTGGTATGCAGCTTTGTGGGCTATTCGGAGTATAATTCCGATGATTTTATCGTAACCTCCGCAAAGGAGATCGTCCTGAATATTGAAATGGACGAAGGAATCTCGATTGGCGGTGTAACGGTTTCAGCCGTCAGAACCATCAATGAGCCGCTCAACGAGCTTGCCTATGTAAGTGCAAGGTCGTTCTCAGTTGAGGAGACGGAGCGGACGCCGGTCGGACTCAATGACGTGTCGAAGATGGCCCAGTCGTTTCCCGGAACCCAGCAGGGACGGCTGGATATTGAAAATGACATTATTGTCCGGGGCAACTCCTCCTTCGGTATGATCTGGCGGCTGGAAGGACTCGATATCCCCTCCCCCAACCATTTTGCCCGGCCGGGATCGTCGGGCGGAGGCATTTCAATTCTCAGCGCCCAGCTGATGAGCCGGTCGGATTTCTATACCGGCGGGATGCCTGCAGAATTCGGGAACACCCTCTCCGCAGCGTTTGATATCAGGCTAAAAAACGGGAACCTTACCAAATATGAGAACCGGTTCAAGCTGAGTCTTATCGGGATTGATTATGCACTGGAGGGGCCATTTAAAAAAGACCAGTCTTCTTTCGTTTTTAACTACCGGTATTCCATGCTCGGGCTCCTGAACCGGATGGGCTTCCACCCCACGGGCATCAATGCCTTCAATGAATACACCGATTTTTCCTTCAATACTTATTTCAGCATGCCGAAGAAAAAGGCTAACCTGAATATTTTTGGCATGGGAGGACTGAGTACGGAAATTTATAACCCGATAAATCCGGCATCGGAGCGGGATCCCGATATCATGTGGCATTGGGAGGAAGTATTTTTTGCTTCACAGATGGCCACAATCGGGGCTGTTTATACCAAACTCCACTCCACCCGTTCATTCAGCAAGGTGGCAGTGGCAGCTACCTCCAGCTGGATCCGGCGGTACAATGACACCCTCAACCTGGAGGATGTTCACTACCGGTACCGGGATGACAATTACCGCGACTCCCGAGTGGTAGGCACCTATGTTTATAGCAACCGGATCGATAGTTCCTTCCGGATTAAGGCCGGCATTATCGGCACTCTCATCGGGTTTGATTTCTTCCAGAAGTATACCGCCCGGCGCACCACGCTGGATATCAATCAATTTGTTTTAGGTGGAACACAGGTTGAGGGATCCGGTATTACTGAAACTGCTCAGGCATATTGCCAGGGGATCTACAACGTGTCTTCCAATTTTACGGTAACCGGCGGTTTTCATTTTTTAACACTGTTCATGAATAAAACCGCCTCCATCGATCCCCGGCTCTCTGTCAAATACCAGATCAACGCCAACAATCGCCTGAGCCTGGCCGTGGGAAAATACAGCCAGCACCTGCCGCTGCCGGCCTATGCCTATGTAATGGCCGATACGCTGTCCGATGGATCCATTCTGGCAAATCAGGTCAATAAGAATATGAAGATGATGTACTCCAACCACTATATTCTTTCCTATCAGTATGCCACGCCAACCAAACTGAAGGTTCAGGCGGAAGCTTACCTCCAGGACCTTTATCACGTTCCGGTTGCGGCAAACCCGAATAGCACATATACGATGCTGAACGACAATTCCGAGTTTCCTGCCCTGCAGACCTCTGATGAGGGTCGCGGGTTGAATTACGGAATTGACGTGGCCGTGGAAAAATACACGGTGAACAGTTTCTATTTCCTGCTTACCGGCTCCCTGTTTTCGGCCAGGTACCGGCCGATGGATGGCCAGTGGTACCACAACCGATTCTCAAGTACCTGGGTATCTGCTTTTACTGTAGGAAAAGAATTCGACTTTGGGAAAGGCCGGGTTTTGCAGGTGGGTACCCGGTTTATCCACAACGGCGGGCACCGGTACACCACCATCGACCCGGTCAAGTCGGCCGCCGAGGGTGAATATGTGGCGCTGGAAGGTGGCTTTAATGCCTCACGCATGCCCGCCTACTGGAAATTCGACGGCAGGATTGCCTACCGGTTCTCACGGCCGAAATATGCCATGAACATTTCGCTTGACATGTCGAACCTAACCGGCCACAAGAATCCCAATTCGGTGGGTTATGATGCTGATCGGAATGAGGTTTTCTTTTACTACCATACCGGCAACGACTTCATCCCGCTGCTTAATATCCAGATAGATTTTTAACCAGGCGGAGGGAAGTGTTACCCGACCTGCCGGTTATCCGAAGGATGAAAATGCCATCCGGCAAGCTCTCCGTGGTCAGCTGAACGGGAGTGCCTGTGATGGCTTCCATGAATTGCGACAAAACCTCGCGGCCCGATATATCGATAATCGATAAATGATAGCGGCCGGTTTCGGGCAGGGTAATAAAAATATGATTCTTGAACGGATTGGGTGTTACAAGAGGATCCGCGGTAAGGGCGGGCTTATCATCCAGCCCTGTATATCCGGAAACATTTACGGAAATATCATCCACAAACATCAGCCGTTCAGCCGGATCGGTGTCCGTACCCGACGAAGGATTGAATTCCAGCCGGGCCATGTCGACACTGCCGGAAGGGAACAGCCAGGGCTGGTTAATGATCAGCTTGCCACCGGCCCACATGAAAACCTGGTTGTTGCGTCCGTGTGCCGTCAGCCGAAAATCGGTCCAGGTATTGGCAGCAATGGGAAATGTTCCCGTGGGTTTATCATTTACCCAGGCTCTTCCCGAGCCCCTGGAGTCATACTCGATCCTGATTTCCATTCCGGCCAGGTTAACGATCCTCACGGATCCCTTTCGTCCCGAGGGTGCCCAAACAGAGAATCGAAGCGTGACTTCAGGCATTTTGAGATGTTCCATGGAGAGAGAGCCTACTGCAGTGCCGGAAAGTTCCAGGCACTGGAACCCTGATTTTACGACTGAGGTAACGACCATTGCCATTGAATTGCCAGGAATCTGCCCGGTAACGATCCAGCTGTCGGATTGCCCGGCGATCGGTTCATATCCGGTATAGGTCTCAAAACTTTCTGTGAAAGGCAGAGCCCAGGTGGATGAAGGAAACGCCTCATAAATTCCGGAATAGTAGGTTGTATCGGCAGTCCGGGCTGCAACCACCCACATAAAGGGTCCGGCCGGCCTGTCCTCCAGACGCATCCGGTTGACATCCAACCCCTTTCGCATAAGAACAAGACTGTCTCCAACCGAACGATAGAGGTCGAAAACACATTCCCCACTATTTTGATCCGAAACCCAGGACAATTCGATGGCGCTGCCTGCGAAACGGCTGCCACGGGCAGGTGTCGGGTAACACGGACTCAGGGGCTGGTACTGGCCGGGATATTCGAAGTTCCGGACACCCTCTTTCAGTAAAGGAACATGATCCTCAAATGACTCTTTGGAAACCGGGTTTCCGGAAACCGTCAGATAATCGTACTGGCGGTACATTTCCGAAGTCAGTAGCCCGGAGAGGTCGCTGATCCGGTTGTTGGATAGGTCCAGTTGCCTGAGCCGGGGGTGAAGTTCTGCCCATTCTGTGGCTATCAGGAGATTATTTGAAACATTCAGCTTTTGAAGGGCTGGTGACCGGTAATTCCCCATTCCCCTGAGGCGGTTTCCCGACAGATCGAGCTCTTCGAGTGCCGGAGTATATAAAAAGAGCCGGCCCGGCACTTCCAGCCGGTTCCCCGAAAGGTTGATCCGTTTAAGGGCAGCAAGGTCGGCTGATGCCGAAATCCTGTCTATCAGATTATTATGAAGATCCAGATCCGTAAGAGATTGTAACTGGTCAGTCAGAATAAGGCTGGTCAAGCAGTTGCCGGATAGATCGAGCCGTGCCAGGAGCGACATTTTTTCCAGGTTAGGGGATTCTGTCAGCTGGTTATCGGCCAGACGCAGGCTCATCAGGCCGGTCATGCTCGAAAGGAAGACCGCTTGTTTGAGGCCGGCACCCGAAAGGTCGAGCTCATCAAGGCTCGTCAGGGCTGTCAGGATGGAGGGATCCGGAGCGGGAGCTCCCGAGTAGGTCAACTTCATCAGCCCGTCGAGGTTTCTCAGGAAATCCCACTCCTCCAGACGGGAACCGATAAACCGTAGTTCCGAGAGGTTTGAAAGCGTTCCGATGACCGCAGTATTTCCCGCCAGCTGTTCTTTCCATTCCAGAACCTGAAGGTGAATAAGGTTTCCCAGGGGCCCGGCATCAAGCGCGAGCCCCGGAAAACCCGAAATCGACAGCTTTCTGAGCGATGTACATAACCCGATCCCTTCAAGGCTAAGAATTGGCTGGTCGATCTCAAGACTGATCAGGCGGCTCAGGTCACCCTGGTACACTTCGGGATTTGGCAATCCAGCCTTCCCGTAGCCCAGTGCAGCCATAAAAGCCGAATATAATGAGGGGTCCTGTACGGTAAGCACAGGCCCGCGGATGAACAGTTCAACGGGACCAATCCACCGCGATTCACCATCCGGGACTACCGTTGAAACATGAATCGTATGTATTCCGGGCGGAATCTGATCGACAATGATCGCAGTATCCCTGGTGCTTGTAAAGGTCTGTCCATCAAGGTAAATACGGTACTCAACCAGTCCGTCAGTCCGACCGGGTGACCAGGCAACCTGCTGTTTTTGAACTGATTTGAGCAGCCTGATATTAGGGGGCGGACTTGGCCAGGTTACCGGTTCGAGGTCAACGAAGGCTTCCGAAACCGGAAAGTCAAGCACCAGGAGTCCGGGCAGGTAATACCCGTCGCCATATCCGGCTCCGCCAAGGTTGAAGTGTAAAAGACCATCCTCGTCGTATCCGTCGCACACAAAGGCGTGGCCGCCGCCGGTAACGAGTATCGGCTTATATTCCGATATATTCGCATAAAGGAGATCAGCCCAGGAGTCAGCGGTAAAATTCGACCGGTTCATGCGTGTTGCCTGATTGAACCCCATCTCCTGTAATGCCTGCAGGGTTCGATGGCTGTTCGCTGAAGAGGAGGTGGTTCCATAGGTGGTGTGCACCAGCACAGCCATATCGGCAAGGAGGTCGCAAACCTCCCGGTTTACCGCAACCAGTGTATTCTCCATGCGGTTCCAGTTATAGGATCCGATGTGAGCCGTTACCTGTCCGTACTTTCCTGAGATCCAGGAATGGTCAAGATTTGCCTGGTTAAAGTCACCATAGTATCTTACGATCTGTCCCAGAGCCACTGCCACGCAGCCCGGCAGCGCCCTTCCGTTCGGGCCGCCCGGATCCCTCGGGCAGTAATAATTGAAGAACCGACCCTGCCCCCACTGGGTCCGTAGAAGGGGACCTACCGGATCAGAAAAGGTGCGGACTCCTTTATGCCGGCTGAGAGCCGCAGTCGCAGGGGCGGACAGGCTATTCAGAAGGGATTCGGGCACTGAAGAAACCGAATCCGCTGAGTAAAAAAGGTTGTCGCGCGAATAACCGGCAACCAGCAACTGGTCCCTGAAGCTTGAAAGAATCACGAAAGCTGGTGGAGAAAATCGTTCATAAACAGTGCTCTCCCCGATCTTTGTCACCCGGTCGAATCTGCTGTATACCGGCCCGTTCCCCATGCCGGCCATGAGATCCCAGGCTTTCTGGTCCATGGCAGCTCCCGCTTGCCCTAAGGCAATGGGAGCAGCCAACAAAAGGCCAGTCAGAACCGCCAGAAACCGTGTAATAAGATATCGGACCATAATCTGATAGTAAGACCCCTTTTACCAGCGGCTATTACCGGTGCGGGTGAGTTGCCTTCGCAGGTGATCCAATCTTTTTTATAAAAGGGATCATGCCTTGGGCCGATAAAAAAAAATAGCGGGTCAATCGGAATAATCAGAGCTGGTTATGACTTAACTTTGCAGGATATTTTTTTTTATGGCACCACTAAAAATTGCGGTAATCGGATTGGGTCAGTTTGGCAGGGCTATTGCAACTGCACTTACGAAATGTGGAGCGGAAGTACTTGCCATTGATTCACGGGAAGAGGTGATCGACAGCTTTTCCGAGCAGGTGGCCTATGCCGTGGCTCTGGATGCTACGGACAAGAAGGCACTCCTTTCGGTCAATATTACCGACATGGATGCCGTGGTTGTGGCGATCGGTCAGGACATGGAGCAGCTTTTATTAACCACGGTTCTCCTGCTCGAAATGAAGGTGAAGCGGGTGATTGCCCGGGCTACCGGCAAGCGGGTACGGCTCATTCTCCAGAAAATCGGTGTTCATGAGGTGCTCAGCCCCGAGGTTGAGGTTGGACAGATTGTAGCCGAGCGGCTGACGAACCCAAATTTGATTTCCTACCTGCAATTGCCGGATAATTATAGAATTGCTGAAATCAGGACTCCCCGGCAGCTGATCGGAAGAACATTGGGGAATATCAATCTCAGGGAAAGATACCGTCTGTCCCTGGTCACGGTAAAGTCCATCAAGAACGAAGAGAGCCATATCGAAGGGGTTGTTGATTATGAATTCAAGATCGAAAGCTGCCACACCCTGGTGCTTTTCGGCCTCAACAAGGACCTGGAACGATTTGTAGCCATCAATGAATAGGCGTCTTGCTCCCTCTCCGGAGTTTATACGGCAGCTCCGGGAGCGAATCAATCTCCGGCTGTTCTCAAGTAAGCACGGGATGCTCGCGATCCTCACCTGGGGAACGTTGATCTTCTCCCTGGCCGCCCTGGTTGCCATCGTTTATTACTACGGATTCGAACAGACGCCTGAATCGATGGACACCATCCGGCTGGTGATCCGTTTCAGTATCTGGTTCTATATTCTCAAATACCTGCTGCGGATATTCTATGATTTCCATCCGGGTCAGTTTGTCAGGGAAAACCGGATGGATACAGTGGTTTTCCTTTTGATGGTAGTTGCCGAATTCTTCAACCTTGTTTTCGGAGATGATATTCTGAACAAAATATTCATTCAATGGATGAATATCAGAATGGGCGATCTTTCAATTCTCGCTGTCCAACTCTATTTTTTTGTGATTGTGGGCGTGGAAATCGGCAAAGCCGCCGTGAAGATATCCATGCTTAAGATACCGCCGGTTCAGTTGCTGGTTATCTCTTTTATCGGCCTGATCACCTTCGGTACCCTCCTTTTAATGTTGCCGGAGATGACCAACGAACCCGCCCCGGGTATCAAAGGAATCTCATTTATCGATTCCTTGTTCACCTCCACGAGTGCTGTTTGCGTAACGGGGCTCACCGTGATTGATACGGCTATCTGTTTTACGCACAAGGGCCATTGGATCATTATGCTCCTGATCCAATTGGGCGGGATCAACATACTCGCCTTTGCCGCTTTTTTTGCGATTTTTTATAAAGATTCCGCGAGTATTAAGTATCAGTCCCTGATCCGCGACCTGCTGGATACCTCCGAAATGTCGAAGTCACGGTCAATTCTGGGAAAGATCGTTTTGTTCTCCTTCATTATAGAAGCAGCAGGTGTCCTCCTGATCTACTTCTCATGGGGGCCCGATGTTGTTTTTCCGGAGGGTCAGTCCAAATTTTTTTACTCGCTTTTCCACAGTATCTCTGCTTTCAACAATGCAGGATTCAGTCTTTTCTCCAACAATTTCTTTGAGGATTCGGTCAGGCTTAACTGGACCGTCCAGGGAGTAATCGTGGTTTTGGTTTTCCTGGGAGGGATTGGCTATCCTGTGCTGCAGGATATTGCCAGCCTGCCGAACAAGGGTATCCATTCCTTCGGCTTCTGGAAATACCTCCAGCCGGGCACCCGGATTGCCTTGCGTACCTCTTTCTACCTGATCGTCATCGGTGCGATTATGTTCTACTTCTATTATCCGGTTTACCCGACTGACGTAACAATTGGCGGCAGGGTGATTCAGGGGGTTTTCCATTCCGTAATGGCTCGAACGGCCGGCTTTAATTCCGTTGACGTGACCCAGTTCAGTCAGGCTCTCGTCCTCGTTTTTATCGCCCTGATGTTCGTAGGAGCCTCACCGGGTTCAACCGGCGGCGGAATCAAAACCACTACCTTCGCGGTACTTATGAAATCTATCTATGCCGGGGTGAAAGGCACCAGGAATATCGTATTTTTTCAGCATTCACTTAAAACTCCGCTTATTCAGCGTGCCGTTTCGATTACGGTACTCTACGCCTGTTTTTTTCTGATCGGTACCACACTGCTTGCCATTGCCGAACCTCAGATTTCAATGGGGAACCTTGCATTTGAGC